>DATBND010000072.1:0-2724 GCA_036554505.1 Actinomycetota bacterium
AACGAGGCGAGCGCCCTCGAAGCCCACCTGCAGACGTGTGCAGCATGTCGCCATGAGGAGGAGGTCCTGCGCGCGGCGCGCCGCGCCGTCCGCATCCGGCCTGTCGGCGCGGTTCCCGACCTCACCGAGCGCATCATGCAAGCCGTCACTGCCGAGGGTCCGCGCCTCCGCCGGCGGTCGGAGTGGAACGTCCGGTTCAAGGTCGCAGCCGTCGCCGCCGCGGCGTCCGCGCTGGTGCTCGCGGGAGCGACCCTGCCGCTCGGCCGCAACCGGGTCGACGTGGCATCGGCTACGGAGATCGCAAGGGGCGTGAGCTCCGCGGCGCGGGCGCTGCAGAGCTACCGCGCCAGTTACGACATCGTCGAGCGCGGCTTCCATCCAAACGTCCCCGTTCGCAAGCTGTCCGCAGAGGTGTGGTTCCAGGCGCCCGAGCGCTTCCGGATGCTCATAAGCGACTTCACCTCGTATCCCGGCCCGGCATGGACCAGGAACAACGTGCAGCTCGTCGCGAACGCGCGCAAGTGGTCCATCTCGGAACCGACGGACTGGGACTGCCCGCTCGTCGCCGGCCGGCCGTGCGCGTTGCGAGACCAGGCGCCGATGGAGAGCCGCACGATCGTCGACCGTCAGCCGTTCGACGGGACCAGCCACCTGCCGACCGATCTGGTCGTCCCGCTCGAGACCCTCGTCAGCTCCGACGGGTTTCACGTCCTCGGCCGCGCGACGATCGCCGGGCGCGAGGCACATCACATCGCGCTGCGCTACGGCGCGGCGATCCCGCTCGTGGACGCGCTGCAAACGGGCGGGTCGTGGAGGCCGCTCCATCCGTTGGACCGCGTCGAGCTGTGGATCGACGCCGCCACCTGGTTCCCGCTCCGCTTCGAGGTCGTGGCGTCCGCATCCCCGGACCGCGCCGTGTGGGCCCAGCAGCAGGGCCTGCACGACAGCGCGGGAGACGAGCTCCTGAGCGTCGAGGCGGCGAGCTTCGAGACCGCCGAGGCGTTCGCTCCGCAGACGTTCCGGGTGCCCACGCGAGGCCTCGTCAAGAGCGGCGGTTTCGACCCCGCACGAGACATGGCCGCGTGGGCGCCTGAGCCCGCATACATCGCGGGCCTCGAGCCGTATCGGTTCGGCCGCAGCGACGCCGGCGAGGTGATCCGCAGCTACGTCGACGGAATGACGTGGCTGAAGGTCACGACGAGGCTTCGTCGAGCTGCCGGATCCCATCCGTCGACCGCCGAGCTCGTCGCGCTCCCGGCGGCGGCCGGCTGGGGCTACTACCAGCCCGCCACGCTCGCGCTCGGACGACGCGTGGACGTCTTCGGCGAGCGCGTCCAGGTCCATGTCGAGAGCAACTTGCCCAGGGCCGAGCTGATGGACGTTGCGGCGTCGCTCGGAGTCACCGGGACACGGCTCCAGCCCGACGGCGATCTCCTCCGCATCGACGACGACGACCCGTACGACCGCGCTCCCTACGCGCTCACGCCGGGTTTCGTCCCACGTGGCTACGAGCTCACGACCGCGCTGCTCGCACGCGCCGCGGACGGGCGTTCGACCCTGACCACTTATTACCGCGGCTCCGAGGCCGACTACTCCGACGTCGGCGTGCGTATCACCCAGTCGCGACCGGTGCGCTTGCTCGTCCCGTCCTCCCGCGACCTGACGCGCGTGACGATGGGAGCGTTCGACGCGCGCTGGGCCCCCGATCTCGGTCAGCTCGAGTGGATCGACGGCAAGACCTACCGGTCGATCACAGTGCCGTCGTTCGACCTGTCGACGGCGATGGCTATCGCCGGGAGCCTCGAGTGAAGCAGCGCCGCTTCGCATTGAATCTCGTGTCGGCGGTAGTGGGGGCGGCCCTCGGCGCGGCCGGAGTGCTCGCGCTCGGCGGCATCACGGACGGCGACACGGGTAGCGAACGCCGGCCCCGCCCCGTCACGCTGGCCGAGCCGAACGTGCGCACTCCGGTCATCTCCGGAACCGTCCTGTTGGGATGGGCGCCGGGCGGGCTGCCGGCCAACACCGAGCAGGTGCTCGAGGCGACCGCCGGCGTTCGTCACGCAACGACCGTGATCGCCGGTCTCGACTGGATAGAGACGACGCGCGCGGCCGACGGATCCGTCGTCGACCGGCCCGAAGACGGATTCCGCATCCCGTTCGAGACGGCGGTGATCGAGCCGCGCGAATACGCGCGCTTCGTCTCGCCCGTCGACCGTCCTCTGATCGAGGCCCTGGGACGCGGTGATCTCTTGCTCGCGCAGAGCGCTGCGGGTCTGCGGCGCGGCGACCAGGGGATGACGATCCGCTTCGACGGCCGGACCGACACCGTCGCCGGGACGATCTCGGACGACGCCGCGAACGGCTACGAGGGCATGATGCGCGGGCCCGTCCCTGCGACGTGGATGCGCGCCGATCGCTTCGTGCTCGTCAAGACGGCCAATCCGAATGCGCGAGCCCGCGTGCAGGCGGCCCTGCGATCGGTCCTCGCGCCGGGCCAGGTGGTGCGCGTTCGGGCACAGGGCGAGACGCCGTTCCTCCGCTACGGAGACGCAGTGCTGCCGCAGATGCTCATCAAGAACGCGTTCGGGGAGTTCGCGGCGCGCCCGCTCTCGACCGGCAGCATCCAGATCCAGCGCGGGTGGGTGAGGCGGAACATCGACAGCGCACGCGTGCCCGTGCTCGGCAAGGTGATCTGTCATCGGGCCCTATTCCCCCAGCTGCGCG
>DATBND010000106.1:0-8223 GCA_036554505.1 Actinomycetota bacterium
GTTATCGCGTGAGTTCGCGCTCGAGCACAGCGGCCGGCTCTGGAAGCAGCTCGTCCTGACCAGTGGCGAGGAGCCCGCTTCGACCGCCAGTGGGTGGGCAGAAGCTCTCTTGTTCGCGGGAGCCGCAGCCGTCGCGATGCAGATCGCTCGCCTCGCTGCGGGATCCCCCGGCGAGGAGGCAGCCTGGCTCTTCCGTAACCTCGGCCTGTTCGTGTTGCCCTTCCTGGCTGCGTACTTCGCGCGCCGGCGACAGCTCGACGTCCGGGAGTGGCTCATCGCGGTCGCACCGTTCGCGCTCGTAGCGATCGTCGTAAACGTGTACCCGTACGACGCCGGCTCCGCGACCGAGATGTTGGTTGTGGTGCACTCGCCCATCCTCTTGTGGTTCGCGGTCGCGTACTCGTACATGGGAGCCAGCGTCCGCTCGCACGAGCGCCGCATGGACTTCGTTCGATTCAGCGGCGAGTGGCTCATCTACTACGTCCTCATCGCGCTCGGCGGCGGAGTGCTCCTCGGGCTCACCACGCTGATCCTCGAGCCCATACAACCCGATCTCGGCGAGCGCGTTCTCGAGTGGGTGTTGCCGTCGGGCGCGGCGGGTGCAGTGATCGTCGCGGCATGGCTCGTCGAGTCCAAACAGCACGTGGTCGAGAACATGGCGCCGGTGCTGACGCTTCTCTTCACGCCGCTCTTCGCCTTGATGCTCACGTTTGCCGCAGCCGTCTACGCGGCCACCGGCCTCACCGCGGCCTTCGACCGCGAGCTGCTCGGCGTGTTCGACGCGCTGATGGTGGTCGTCCTGGGACTCGTCCTCTATTCGATGTCGGCGCGGGAGCCGTCCCGGCCCGCCGGGCTGATGGACCGCGTCCAACTCGTCGCGGTTGCGGGAGCTCTCGTGCTCGACATGCTCGTGCTCGGCGCCATGGTGGTGCGCATCGGAGATCTCGGGCTGACCCCGAATCGCGTCGCGGCTCTCGGGCTCAACCTGGTGCTGCTGGTGAATCTCGCGGGGGCGGCCCGTTTTTCCGTCGGGTTTCTCTCGAGGCGGACCCCGTTCCATCGCGTGGAGCGGTGGCAGACGTCCTACCTGCCGGTCTTCGCCCTCTGGACCGCGACCGTGGTCGTCGTGCTGCCGCCTCTTTTCGGCTTCACCTAGTCGCGGCCCTTCTCGCGCGCGGAGTCAGAGCCCGGCGATCGTGTCCAGGAGCCGGTCGCAGACGGCCCGATCGATCTCTACAGCGTCTGCGCACTCGGCAGCCAGAGCTGCAACGCATCCTTTGAGAGATCGCACGAGCACCTCAGGCTCGATGCGCGGGACGAGCGCCGACTCGAACCGATCCCGAGCCTCCGATGGGAGGTCCTCGAGCCCTCTCCCGTACTCGTCCGGGAGATCGCGGCGACGGCACGCAAAGGCGAGAGCGCGTTCCCGCATGCTGGAGATGGCGTGCTCCGCCTGCCACCAGCGCCGGCGCTCGATGCAGACGCGTGCATGGTGCGCCCACAACACCGCCCAGCCGAGGATCTCGGACGCGGGTGAGACTTCATGCATGCGCATCTCGCCCGGCTCTCCGAAGATCGAACGAAACCTCGGGCTCGTCGGTCGGAACTCGGACGCGGCGGTGAACGAAAGGTCGAGCTGCAGACAATCGGGGAACATGTAGACCCGGTAGATGCTCGGTCCGGCGGAGAGGTCGAACAACACCACGGCCCCCGTCTCCACCAAGTCCGCGGTCCACTCATCGAGAACGTCGGCGACCGCAACCGCGTCGTCGACCGCAAACGTCAGGTCGACGTCGGACCATTGGTCACCCGCGCCTACAGAGAGCGAGCCGACCTCGGCGGCTGCGACCACCCTGCGGTCCGCCCGCGCCATCTCCAGAACGCGGCTTCGCAGGGCGTCTCGAGCTTCGACGGTGAACATCTAGTGCTGCCCTCCCCTTCTCCGCGACTTCGCGATCGGGCAGACGTTAGCGCTACTCGGCATCGCGGGGCGCCCCGTCCGCGATCGGGTCCCTCATCAACGTCGCATCCCACCGGCTCAGGTCGGGCCCGTCCTTCCACCAGCACACCTCGGCCCATAGACCGTCCGGATCTTCGAACGAGAAGCTCGTCAACAGGCCGAAGTCGTTCACCTCTCCGGTGCTCGGCCCCCTCGCCCACGAGTGCCTTACGGAGCTGCTCGAAAGCTGATGAGCGAGTCCAAGTCCCTGCTCACCGTCGCAATGTGATTGACCCCGCTGAGAACACCCATGCACGTCCCCTCCTGTAGACTTTAGAAGCTTCGCAGCTCGTGGACGAGCTCGAGGAGCTCGGCTACGTGGAGAGACGCGCCGATCCCACCGATCGACGTGCCAAGAGGATCCATCTGACCCGCAGAGGCAAGCGGACCAACGCGATCGAATGGGACGTCGTGCGCAAGGTGGAGGACGCGTTGGGCGAGTTGCTCGGCACCAAACGCCTGCAGACGCCGCGGCGCAGCCTGCAAGAGATAGTCGACGCGTACACCCTGGCCAAGCCGTGAGCTGGCTCGACGATGTCCACGCGGCCGAGGAGCGCTTCAAGGCCACGGTCGCCGGGCTCGACGACGAAGATCTCCATGCGCCTTCGCTATGCCCCGGCTGGAGTCGTGGTCACGTGATCGCACACGTGGCGTTGAACGCCGACTCGCTGGTCAATCTGATCGCCTGGGCACGCACCGGTAGCGAGGTCCCTCAGTACCCCAGCCCGGAGGCGCGCGACGCCGACATCGAACGACACTCTCGTCGATCCACCGACGAGCATCTCCGATATCTCGACGAAGCGGCCGAACGCTTTGCGCGCGCGGCGCGCGATCTGCCCGCCGACAAGTGGAGCTTCCCCGTCCGAGGTATCGGTGGGACTTGGGTCCCGGTGGAGCGCTACCGCCTGGGACGTTTGAGTGAGGTCGAAATCCATCACGTAGACCTGGACGCGGGGTAGGGCCCGCCGATTGGCTGCGCACGTTCGTGGAAGACGCAATGGGATTCGCCGGCGAGCGTCTGGGTCCCCGCGTCACCGAGCCCTTCGTTGCGGAAGCTAGCGACATCGATGTACGCGTTCAGATCGGTGCCGGGGATCCCCGCACCGTCGTCACGGGGGCCGGATCCGGCATGCTGTCATGGTTGCTCGGACGAGCCGAGCCCGAGGAGCTGAACGTGCGTGGGGGCGAGCTCCCGGCATTACCTCCCTGGGGCTGAGGACGTGCCGCTCAAAGCGGGGGCTCGATCGCGTGTAGCGGTCCTACGCGTTCCATGATCAGCCGATGGGCCTTGTCGTACGCGGCTTTGAGGGTCACCGCTCCGGCGTGCGATCAAGACGACGGCCACGCTGACTCATCTCCTCCCTGAAGGTAAAGCGAGCATAGTCAGACTGGAGATCGCGTACGTGGGACGATCTCGTGGTGACCACCAAACGTTCGTCGGACCACTACCTACGGGACCTCGTGCTCCTGCGCCGGGTGCGCGACCGGATCGACCGCGATTACGCCGAGCCGCTGGACGTCGAGGCACTTGCTCGCGGCGTGCACATGTCGGCGGGGCACCTGAGCCGCCAGTTCCGGCTCGCCTTCGGCGAGTCTCCCTACAGCTATCTGATGACTCGCCGGATCGAGCGAGCGATGGCCCTGCTTCGTCAAGGAGACGTGAACGTCACCGAGGCCTGCTTCGCGGTCGGCTGCTCGTCGCTGGGCACCTTCAGCACCCGGTTCACCGAGCTGGTCGGCGTCACCCCCAGTGCTTATCGGCGCGACTCGACATGCGCGACGGCCGGGATGGCGCCGTGCATCGCGAAACAGGTGACCAGACCGGTCAGGAATCGAGAAGCGCGCGCGGCGCAACACGCCTAGCGTCGGGTCGTCGAGCCACCTGACAACGAGGAGCCCCAGTGGACATCACGATTCACCAGACCATGCTGCCGCACGACGATCCGGAGGAGTCCCTTGCCTTCTACCGGGACAGCCTCGGCTTCGAAGTCCGCAACGACGTCGGCTATCAAGGAATGCGATGGATCACGGTCGGGCCCCCGCAGCAGCCGGCCACGTCCATCGTGCTCTACCCACCCGCCGCCACCCCCGGCATCACGGACGACGAGCAGCGCACCATCGCGGAGATGATGGCGAAAGGCACCTATGCCAGCATCAACCTGGCCACTACCGACCTCGACGGCACCTTCGAGCGCCTACAGGCCAGCGATGCCGAGGTCGTCCAGGAGCCGACCGAGCAGCCTTACGGGATCCGTGACTGCGCGTTTCGCGATCCGGCGGGGAACCTGATCCGCATCCAGGAGGTCCACTGAGTCCTCGACATCCCACGCGAGGCGAGGAGCATTCATGAGCCCGAAGAAGGCGACACGAAAGTCCACGACCTCACGCTCCAAGTCCAGTTTCACGGCCGAGGAACGAGCCGCGATGAAAGAACGCGCACGAGAGCTGAAGGCCGAAGCGCGCAAGGCAGACGGCGAGAAGGCGGTGCTAGACAAGATCGCGGAGATGAAGGGGTCCGATCGCGACATCGCCACGCGGCTACACACGATCATCACGGACAGTGCACCATCCCTCTCGCCGAAGACCTGGTACGGCATGCCCGCCTACGCGAGGGACGACAAGGTCGTCTGTTTCTTCCAGAGCAAGGAGAAGTTCAACACGAGGTACGCGACGCTTGGTTTCAGCGACCAGGCAAGGATCGACGCTGGCGCGATGTGGCCGACCTCCTTCGCCGTGACGGAGTTGACGGCCACGGAGGAGAAGAGAATCCGCGCTCTCGTGAAGAAAGCGGTGAAGTAATAACCACTCCGCGTGCCCGCAGAGGGTGAAGCCGCGTTCGCCCACCGCGAACCGGTCACGCGGGCGGATCCGAGTCCGGCGCGTATGTGTACAGCGCGACGTCGTACGGCTCACGGTTCGTCCCAAGCTCACGAACTCTCGCCTCATGCGCAAAGCCGGCGCGGCGGAGCACGGCGATTGACGCGCGATTGAGCGCATCGGTCGTCGCAAACACCTTCGCGGCCCCCAGTTTGAGCAGCCACTTCGTCAGTAGCCGCACCGCGCGGGTGGTGTATCCCTTTCCGCGGGCCCCCGCAGCAAGGAAGTAGCCGATCTGGACTCTGTCGTCGGCGGACCATTCGTCGACGCCACACAGGCCAACCGGCGCACCCGACGCGCCGTCGGCGATCAGGAACGCCACGCCCTTCATGGTCCCGGACGCCTGATACTCGGCCCAGCCCGCGGCAAACGTCTCGATCAATGCCATCGCATCGTCAAGCGTCTCGAGCGGTTGCCGGAGCCAGAAGCGGCGAATCTCGGCGTCGCGGCACGCGTCGACCAGGAAGCCGGCGTCATGGGTCGTCCATGGACGAAGCTCCACGACTCCGTCGGTGAGGTGCACGACTTCGTGCATGACCATGGAGCGTAAATCCCCTGCGCACGCGCCACATCGTTCCTGCTACACGCGTAGCGTAAGCGTCGCTTTCGTTATTGCCTTTGACGACTAAGTGACCTAGAGATCCTCGAAGATGTCGGCCAGCACCACGCGGGACTCGCGCGGTGGCCAGGCGATGATCTCGGTTTCACGCGAGACGTTCTTCAATAGCTCCTCTTCAGCTACCCCAACCGGGTTCATATCTCCCCACTGAGTTCGATGCTCCCGCATCGCAGCGCGCACGAGAGGAGCCACGCTCGATGTGTCGATCTCTATGTCGATATCTTCGTCGGGAACGCCGCGCAGGTGGTAAACGGTTCGGGGGTCCCACGGCTTCAAGCCATCCGCTACCCGTTTCTCGTTCCAACGCTCGATCACCGACCGACGGATGACCCCGTAGACCAGCCTGCGTAGACCGGGTCCGCCGTCCCCAGCTACTTCATGAAACGCTTCGGTAGTTGCGCGACTGATGACTATGTGGTCCGGATGGCCCGTGATGCCGTCGGGTCCGAAGGTTATGACCACGTCAGGACGCTCCTCAGTAAGGATCGCGGCTATCCGAGCCTTCAGCTCCTCGAAATCGACCTCCGCCAGACCACCATCCGGGTAACCGAACCACTCATGGCGATCCGGCACCCGCCCTAGAGTGATCCAGGCACGGCAGTCTTCTTCACGCCGTACGGCCCCCAGGGTCTCGGGAGTCGCTCCGCTGCCCTCCGCGATCGATCCCGCTTCTCCATCGGTTGCATGGACGAGGACGAAACGGAATCTCGGATCCCGTCCGTGGAGAGCGACGATAGAGGAGATGCCGTAGGCATCGTCGTCGGGATGTGCGACAACCGCGGCAAGGCCGCGTGTGTTCTCAGGATCCACCTTCATCCGCGAATGCTAAGAGACGCGTTCCCCGGCCTGCTACTTGAGCAGTTCAGCCAGCTCCTTGGCGTTCTGCTGCGCGTAGTCCCTGTAGCAGTTGTTCATCAGAACGTGGGTCTTCTTCGAGTCGTCGGCGAGCCTCTCGATCTTCGGGGCCCACTCGGCGAGCTCCTTCTTCGAGTACAGGTACTTGAAGCGTCGCTGCACGGACCCGCTCTCCCACTCGGCGTCGTTGTGCCCGTGGAAGCGGATGACCGACAGGTCCGCCGTCGCCGCGACGACCGGCGGGATCGAGCTCGTGAAGCCCTGCGGCATGTCCACACACACGTACGGGAGGCCGTGGCCCTCGAGGAACTCCAGCGTCTTGGCGCGGTTGTCCTCGCTCATCCACGTCTTATTGCGGAACTCGACGCAGATGGGGATCGGCGCGGCGCGCTTGGCGCACTCGAGGACGTACTCGCGGTTCGCCTTACCGATGTGGAACCACGGCGGGTATTGGAACAGCAGCGCGCCGAGCTTCCCGGCGTCGTTCAACGGCTCGAGAGCCGAGAGAAACCGGTCCCACACCTCGTCGATGACGGCCTGGCTCAAGTCCTTCGGATAGACGCTTTTCTTGTCGGCCGGGACGTCGAGGTCCTTGTAGAGCGCGTCGACCTTCGTAGGGTGCTGGGTCAGCAGCGAGAACGCCTTGACGTTGAACGTGAAACCGGGCGGCGTCCGCTCGGCCCACAACTCGGAGTTCTTCTCGGAGGGAGGGAAGTAATAGGTCGAGTCGACCTCGACCAGCGGGAAGTGCTCGGCGTAGAAGCGAAGCCTCTCCTCGGCGCTCGACGCGCCGCTCGGGTACCACCCGGACTGCAGTAGCGACTTGTCTGTCCAGGACGCCGTGCCTACGAGGATTTCGCCCACGCCTGCCCCGTCGCGGTCGTGTCCACGGTGACGTCGCCACTGGCCGGGACCCGCGTGGGCTGCAGCCCGTGGCGCGCCGCCGCGGCCGCGAACACGCGTGCATCTCGCAGGGCGCATGCCCGCGGGTCGTTGTTGAAGTACACGAAGATGTCCGCATCCGGCCCCCAGCCGTCCGCGAGGCGCTTGGCCCACGTGTCGATCGCTGTCCGTCCGTAGCACGGGTGGGGATATGCCTCACCCTCGTGAAAGCGGAGAAACGTCCAGTCGGTCGTACGCCACAGCGCGCTGAACGGCTTGGAGTGGCGGTCGGCCATGCACAGCGCAGCCCCATGGTCCTCGAGGATGGACTTCACTTCGTCATTCCACCAGGTGTCGTGACGGAACTCCACCGCGACCCGAACGGAGCGCGGGAACCGGCTCAAAGTGTCGTCGAGCGCAGCCGGATCGGCCTTCAGCGTCGGCGGGAGCTGGATCAGGATCGGCCCGAGCTTGCGGCCGAGGGGGGCGGCGTGGTCGAGGAAGCGCGCCACTGGCTCGGCCGGCTCCTGGAGCTTCTTTATATGCGTCAGGTACCGGCTCATCTTGGCCGCGACGATGAAATCCGGTGGCGTGCGCGCGTGCCACTTCGCAAACGTCTCGCGCGGCGGGAGCCTATAGAAAGAGTTGTTGAGCTCTACGGTCTGGAAACGCCGGACGTAGTACTCGAGCCACTGCGCCTGCGGCACGCCCTGCGGATAGAAGGTATTGCGCCAGTGCCGGTACTGCCAGCCAGACGTCCCTACGTATACGGCCAAGGGCGCTATTTCTTCTTCGCGTCGACGGCGCGCTGGAGCTGGGCCTTGTTCATCTTCGACCGGCCCGGGATCCCGCGCTTCTTGGCCTCGTTGTAGAGCTGCTCGCGCGTGCGGCCCTTGGGCCTGTTCGTGCCGGAGCGCCGTCCCCCGCGCTCCCCCGACGACTTGTCCTTGATCGACGAGCGGCTCGCGGTCTTGGCCTCGCCCGACCGGGC
>DATBND010000111.1:0-3707 GCA_036554505.1 Actinomycetota bacterium
GAGAGTAGTCTGCGCCGCAGGATGATGAACCGTCCCACCAAGAAGCGAACGCCATCGCCGGGGGAGCGAGTTCCGCCGCGCAAGGGCGGCCCCACCGACCCCAACGATCGCCAGCGACGCGTGACCATCATGTGGGTGGTCGGCGGGATCGTGCTGCTCGTGCTCCTTCAGACCACGCTCTTCGGAGAGAGCACGAAGGACCTCGAGTTCTCGCGCGTGCTGTCCCTCGTCGAGGACAAGCAGGTCACCGAGGCGAACATCTCCGAGACGTCGATCACGGGCGTCTACGTGAACGAGGCCAAAGACGAGATCAGCTTCGGGGCGGCCCTCTCGCCGAACTACGACGTAACGGCGCTGGTCAAGCAGCTCGACAACCAGGGCGTGGAGGTCTCGATGTCGAGCCCGAGCGTCTGGGCGGGGCTCATCGGCTTGCTGCTCCCCGTCCTGCTGCTGGTGGTTCTCTACATGTTCGTCATGCGTCGCATGCGCCAGCAGCTGGGCGGTGGTGCGATGTCGTTCGGGCGCAACAAGGCGAAGCTCTACGACCGCACGGACATGAAGACGACGTTCAAGGATGTCGCGGGCGTCGACGAGGTCGAGGCCGAGCTGGTAGAGCTCGTCGAGTACCTGAAGAACCCGGCGAAGTTCAAGAAGGTCGGGGCCCGCATCCCCAAAGGAGTCCTCCTAGTCGGTCCTCCCGGCACCGGCAAGACGCTTCTCGCGCGCGCCGTCGCGGGTGAGGCGGGCGTTCCGTTCTTCTACATCTCGGCATCCGAGTTCATCGAGCTGTTCGTGGGGCTGGGCGCGGCGCGCGTGCGCGACCTGTTCCAGCAAGCCCGCGAGCGCGCGCCGGCGATCGTCTTCATCGACGAGATCGACTCGATCGGCCAGGCACGCTCGGGTGCGGCCGGATACCAGGTCGGCTCGCATCAAGAGCAGGAGCAGACGCTTCAGCAGCTCCTCACCGAGATGGACGGCTTCGAGCCGAACAGCGGCGTGATCATCGTCGCGGCGTCGAACCGGCCCGAGGTCCTGGACCAGGCCCTGTTGCGGCCCGGCCGCTTCGATCGTCAGATCCAGGTCAACTATCCCGAGGTCAAGGGCCGTGAGGAGATCTTGGTGATCCACGCGCGCAGCGTGAAGCTCGGCGACGACGTGGACCTCGGCGTATTGGCCCGGCGGACCCCCGGCTTCTCGGGCGCTCAGCTCGCGAATGTGATCAACGAAGGAGCGTTGCTCGCCGCGCGCAAGGGCAAAGAGGTCGTGGGGATGCTCGACTTAGAGGAGGCGATCGACCGCGTCGTCGCGGGGCTAGAGCGACGCTCGCAGGTCCTGACCGACAAGGAGCGACGGCTGGTCGCGTATCACGAGCTCGGCCACGCCCTCGTCGCACACTTCGTCGAGCACGCCGACCCGGTCCACAAGATCTCGATCATCCCGAGAGGGATCGGCGCCCTCGGTTACACGCAACAACTACCCGACGAGGAGCGCTATCTAATGTCCGAGCCGGAGCTCCGCGATCGCGTTGCCGTGTTGCTCGGCGGTCGCGCCGCGGAGGAGATCGTCTTCGGCTTCGCGACCACGGGGGCCCAGGACGACTTGGCCAAGGCCACCGAGATCTCCCGTCGCATGGTCATGGAGTTCGGGATGTCCGAGAAGGTGGGTCCCATCAATATCGCCGACCGGGGAGCTCGCTTTCTCGGCCCCTCGTTCCGTCGCGGCGACGACGTCTCGGACGAGACCGAGGTGGCGATCGACCGGGAGGTCAAAGCGATCCTGCTGGACGGTCAACGGAAGGCCCGCCAGGTGCTGGAGGACCATCGTCGCGATCTCGACGTGCTCGCGGGCCTGCTCCTGGAGAAGGAGACACTCGACCGCAACGATCTGATCGCGCACTTCGGGGTGTCCGGCGCCGATGGGCCGGCGCCGGACACCCTCGAGCAACCCGTCGTCGAGTCGTCGCTCTACAGCGGGCGGACGAACACGTCGTAGGCGTTGTTCGTGTCGATCATCGCTTCGTCGGGGGCCGCTGAATCGAACGCCGCGAATGTGTTTGCGACGTCGATCGAGATCGACTCACGACCAACCCTGACCGTGGTCCCAGTCCGGCGGTCGTGTACGAACGCGTCCACGCGGTTGTTCACGTCGTTCTCCACCAGATTCGTCGCGTACGACACGAAGCCGACCATCCTGCCGTTCGGAGAGATGCTTATCCCTCCGTCGTCGTAGAACGTGGCTCCGTTGGCAAGCTCACCCGAGCTCGACACGCTGACCACGCTCGTGCGTCCGGTCTCCATGTCGTGAACGAAGACGTCGTTTGTCGCGTTCGTGTCGTCGGCGACGAGGTTCGTGGCGTCGGATATGAACGCCACATAGCGACCCGTCGAAGAGATCGCGGGCGCGTAGCTCCGATCGTCTGCCTGCTGGCCCGATGACGCCACGCTCACGCGCGTCGTCTTCTGCGTCTTGCGGTCGTAGACGAACACATCGGCATTGCCGTTGCGGTCGTTGTCGACGAGGTTGCGGGCGCTCGACGTGAACGCCACGTAACGGCCCGAGGCCGAGATCGCAGGGTCCGCGCTCTGTGAGTTGCCCTCTTTGCCTGCGGAGTTGACGCTGACGCGGTTCGTCTTGCGTGTCTTGCGGTCGTATACGAAGACGTCGAGAGCGTCGTTATGGTCGCCCTTTACCGACAGGTTCGTGGCGGTCGAGGCGAACGCCACGTAGCGGCCGTCGTCGGTGATGGACGGGTCGGCGCTCTCGCCGTCGGCCTGCTTGCCGGCGTTGTTGATGTTCACGCGGTTGGTCTGGCCCGTCAGGCGGTTGTGCACGTAGATGTCCTGGTGGTGGTTACGGTCGAGCTTCACGGAGAGATTCGTTGCCTCGGTGATGAACGCTACGAATTTCCCGTTGGCCGAGATGGCCGGGTCGAAGCTGCCCCGGTTGCCCTGAGCTCCGCTCGTGGCCTCGCTGACGCGAAGCGTGGTGCCCTCTTGCTCGTCGTGCAGGAACACGTCTGCGGACTGGTTCGTGTCGTCCGGCACCAGGTTGCTGGCGTACGACTCGTACGCGACGAAGCGCCCCGTGCTCGACAGCGCGGGTGCGAAGCTGTCCGAGTTCGCCTGCTCCCCTTCGGAGTTGACGCTCGCGCGCTCCGAGGTCGTGCTCGGCTGCGCTGCGGCCGGGGAGAGCACCGCCGCGACCAGGCCGAGCCCGATCATTACCGATGTGAGTCTGCGGTTCATTTGTGGCCCCTTTCTCGAATTCGCCGCCCTCGTGTGGGCTTTCACGAGAGAGGACTACCGAGGGGCCCGAATCGTTCCAGTGCCGAAGTTGACAATAAAGCACTCAAGTTTCATACTCGATAGAGCATCAATCTTGACCAATGACGGAGTCGCCGATGGATCTCAACAAGCTCACGCTCAAGTCGCAGGAGGCCCTGGCCGGCGCCCAACAGCTCGCCGCGTCCGGCAACCACCAGCAGGTCGAGCCCGCTCACGCGCTCGCCGCCCTGCTGGGGGATCCGGAGGGCATCGTCTACCCCCTGTTGCAGAAGCTCGGGGCGTCGCCGAGGACGCTCCGTAACCGCGTCGACGAGGCTCTCGAGCGCGTCCCGAAGGTCTACGGCCAGGTCGAGACCTACCTGTCGCCTGCGCTGAGGGCGACGCTCGAGCGCGCTTTCGCCGAGGCCGACGGCCTGGGCGACG
>DATBND010000159.1:0-4990 GCA_036554505.1 Actinomycetota bacterium
CTTTCTCATCCAGCACCGGGACGTCGGTGACCCCGGCGCGGCTCGGGAAGTGCCCTGTCCCCAGCGTCGTGTGCACGGCCGGCGTGACGGACGGAGACGATCCCACCCATCCGTCGTAGCTGGCGCCCTTCGCCATGAATCGCTCGAGGTTCGGCCACGCATCCTTCCAGTGATCGAGCACGTTGGATCCACCGCCGTCCCACACGATAGTCAGCACGAGCTTCGGGATGGGCCGCTGTGCGTGACGACGGAGGCCGGGCATCGCGTTACCGCGCACGCGCTCATCCGTGTGCATGAGTGACGCCAGCGTCGCCGCCACGTCGGCCATCGTCACGCTTACACCGACGTGCGCGTAGCCCGGAACGATGCCCGGCCCGTAGAAAACCATCGGTATCCGCTGCAGGTAGGGCCAAGGCCCGGAATGGCTCCACCCCCCTGCGCCCGAGGCCATGTACATCGGGTAGCGGGGGACGATCGAGATCTGACCGGAGCGCGGCTCGTAATACCCGCGCTTGATGCGCGTCAACCACTCGGGCGGCAACGCGCACGCTTGCGCGTCGAACGAAGGCGGTGCCGGCGGTCCCTTGAAGTACTCGACGAACGCGGTGACGAGAGGAACGGTTCCGCCCAGCACCACCGCGGCGGTCACCCAGAACGCCACGCGCCTCCGGATCGTCTGACTCGCCAGAACGCGCTCCTCGTGGCTGCCGAGCGGCTAACCGGCCGCGGGCGCCTTCTCGACCGCGCTCGGGGAGAGCAGGCCGGCGCGCTTGAACCACGCGGCCAGCCCCGCCAGGCCGAGGAGGAAGACGACGCCCATGCCGGCGATCAAGAGGCTCTGCGAATCCTTCGTCCACAAGAGCTTCATCGCGCCGGCCGCGAGGACCCACGCGAGGTTGTACGAGATGTCGTAGAGCGAGAACGCCCGGCCCCGGAAATCGTCGCCCAGGGCCTCCTGGACCATCGTGTCGAGCGAGATCTTGGCGAGGAAGAACCCGAATCCTAGGAAGAAGGTGAGAACCGCCAGGGCGGCCTTCATCTCGAGCCCGCCGAGGATCGCCACTCCAAGGCCCGCCACGGTCGACGCGCCGAGGACGAGGTGCGCGGTCGTGCTCACTCGCTGAGACAGACGGTGCGCGAGGAAGAACCCGAGCGCGGCGCCCACGGCCCCCGCCCCTCCAGTGAGGATCGCCACCTGGAAGTCCTGGTTCTTGCCGGAGATGAGCTCACGCGCGACGAAGCCGATGCCGACCAGCGAGAAGCTCCAGAGCACGCGCAACCAGAAATACGTGGCGATCGACGCCGCCGCTTTCGGAACGCGCGACACTTCTCTAAGGCCATCCGCGATATTCCGTACGACGTGCGCGAGCTCCTGGCCGAACGTCAACGCGGCCCGCGCCTCGCCCGCCTTGCGAATGCGCAGCCCGAATAGGGCCCCGGCCCCGTAGACGATCGCGCCGACGAGCGCGATCGGGCCGACGTCTATGAAGTCGGTCGCGATGAGGGCGACCCCGAAACCTCCGAGCTGGAAGAGCGCCCCTCCGAGCTGGGAGACCGCGTTTGCCTCGACGAGCTGCTCTTCGTCGAGCGTCGCGGGAAGAGCGGCCGACTTAGTCGCAAGGACCACCCTCGTCGACGCAAGCGTGAGCAACAACGAGAGGAGGAGAACTGCGTTGGGCACGGCCGCGCCCGCGACGAGAGCGAATGCCACGCCCGCGATGACGACCGCGCGGAGCCCGTTCGCCACGAACAACAGCCTCCGCCTGTCCCATCTGTCGATCACCACGCCCAAGAACGGGCTGATGATCGTGTAGGGCACGAACACGAGAAGCGCCATCTGCAGGAGCTCGTCGGGGGACTTGGCGCCCTCGATGTCGAAGCCCTTCTCGCCCCCGAACACGATCAGCTTCGCGAGTGCGGCCTGCGCGATGCCGTCGCCTGCCTGCGCGAAGTACTGCGCGCCCATGAGCAATGCGAAGTCGCGCTTCTTGGTAAGCAGCGCGAGGCCCCGTCGCAGCATGTCCATGGCGACGAACCCTACCGTTAGGAGCCAGGCGAGGGGCTCGCCGGCGTTCGCACGAAAGTGCCCTCTCGATACGAGCTGGATCCGAAGTCCTGGATGTCCTGTGGCGTGAGCGATTCGATGAAATCACCGGTGAAGGCGCCCGCGAAGAGCGTCTCGTCGAGCCGGCCCTCGGGCACCCGATCGGCGCCGGGGACCGCCTCGGGGACGTTGTCGCCCAACGTATAGGTGCCGAGGTAGCTCGCGACATCGCTCAAGGACACGTTCTGTTGCTCGACCTCGTCCATATCGAAATAGACGTCGACGGGTGTCACCTTCATGACGATGTCCTCGCCGAAGCGGCGCTCGATGTCGCGCTGGAGCTCGATGTTGTTGATGCGCCAGCCACCGTGGAGATCGGGCAAAGGCTGCTGGCCGTGGTCGGCGCTTATCGCCATCACGTAATTGCCCCGCCCGACCGACTCGTCGAGCAACCGTTTGAAGCGTGCGATCTGGGCGTCGGTCTCCCGCAGCACGTCGCCTTCCTCGGGCCCGGTCACGTTCCACGCGTGGCCTGCGTAGTCGGGCGACTTGAGCTCCACCCACATGAGGTCGGTGACGTAGTCGTCGCCGAAGCCTTCTCGCTGAAAGACGCGCGTGGTCGCGTCGCCGGTGAAACGCACGAACGCCGGGGTACCCGGGCGGACGGTCGGCTCTTGCAACTGGTTCAACGTGTGGCCGAACCACGCACCGTCGGGGAGGCCGTCCCGGGGGTCCAGCGCTTCTTCGTAGCTCTCGAGTCGCGGGAGGTCCGTCGGCAGCAGGTAGTCGGGCAGATCGTAGAACTCGGTGTTCGTCGACCACGACTCTTCCTCGGTGTCCCAAACCACCGCGACGTCGCTGTCCCCGGACTCGTCGAACGATCCCCGGCCGAGCATCCCGAGATGCCATCCCTCATAGGCGACCGCGCCGACGACCGGCTTGTTTCCGTTGGCCGCGTCCCACTCGTCCGAGATCGTCGGAAGCTCGAGATAGCGAGGGTCCTCGTCGTCGAGCCAGGTGTCGACGGTGGTGTTCGGGTCGTCCGGTGAGCGCATCTGGTTGCCCGGGATGCCATGGGTGCGTGGGTACTCCCCGGTCCCGAACGTCGCGTGCAGCGCGCCGGTGATCGACGGAGCCGACCCGATAGTCGCGTTGACGTACGTGGTGCCTTTTTCGCGCAGAGCCGCCAGGTTTGGGACCGACTCGGGGTGGAGCTGGAGCGCGTTCCAACCACCTCCGTCGATGACCAACGTGAAGATCACCTTCGGAGGCCGCTTGCCGGCGTCGATCTCGTCCAGCGCTTGCCCTGCACGGGTGAAGTCGTCCATACCGAGAATTTGTGCGTAAGTCGATGCGAGCGAGGTGATGTCGACCTCGCGGTCGACCGTCTGGCCGGAAGGGACGTAGCCCGGGCCATAGAAGATCATCGGGACCTTTGCGAGATAGGCCCACGGGTTGGGATGGCTCGTCGACAACGTCGGCGTGTCCGTGCCGAGCGTCTCGTAGTCCCATTCGCCGAGAAGAAAGCTGTGCGGCTTCGGGACGAGATAGATATCACCGGAGCGCCCGTCGACGTGCCCGTTGTAGATGTGCTGCATCACGGGGGTGCCGATCGCGCCCGCCATCTTCGCCTCCGGCGGCGCGCCTTCGGGGACTCCGCGCTCGGGCTGGAGGACGTAGGCCGCCGCTAGTGCCGCGACCGCAGCGATCGCGACGACGACCAGAACGCGTTTCGACAAGGTGTGCTCCCTTTCAGATTGCCCCGGGCCTCGAGCGGCATGCGCCGCGGCCGGGGCGAGACTAGTAGATGTACGGGTCTTGTGGTTCGGGCACGGGTTCGATCATGCGCGGCCGCAAGACGTAACGGTCGCCGGCGAGGTGCAGCGTGCCGCTCACCCTGAGCCACGTGTCGTCCCCATAGTTGGCGCGCTGCGACGCCTCGATAGGAACGGAGTACGGCACCGCGTCGGCCGCGCAACACGAGATGGAGAACCGCGTCAGCGTGAACCCCCCCTCGGGCGTCCCGTCCCCATGCGTGACGAAACCGGTCAGCGTTATCGGCGATCCCTCTGTGAGCCCGAGCTCGGCGGCGTACGTCTCCGACGACGACGCGTAATGGATGTCGACGAACGTGAGCTCGCCGTCGCCGTCGGGAGCCGACGGGACCAGCGCGTCCGACGCAAGCACACCGCCACCTGCCGATCGCGCCGACGCGGCACGCGCCCCGAGGCTCGGCGCCGGGATCATCAGCACGAAGAGCACGGGGCAGAGGAGTGCGGCGAAACCGATGGCCTCGCGCCAGGTGAGCCGATCGGCGCGTTGCGGGGTCCGAACCGTCGCGACCTGGGCGATGGTGACGACCACGAGGGTCACTGCTCCGAACACGACGACCCAGTACGTCCGAAGACCGATGTAGCGGTACACCTCTCTCGAGACGAGGAGCCACAGCACGAACGCCGACCACACGACGAGGACGACGGCGCGGGCGACGCGTCTCGGATCCCAGGTCATCCGACCACCGCCTGGAACCACAGCGATCCCGCGAGGACGACAGGCACCGCGATCGCCAAGAGACGAGGCACGAAGCGTCTGCGGAACGTGCCGCTGTAGATCATGGCGAGCTTCGCGTCGGCGACCGGCCCCAACACCATGAACGCAAGCTGGGAGCCGAGGGGAAACTGCGTGAACGACACGGCGACGAACGCGTCGGCCTCCGAGCACAAGGACGCGATGAACGCGATCGTCATCAACGCGAGGGTGCCGAGCACGGGAGTCGTCGCGACGCTCGACACCAGGCTCTGAGGAAGAGCCGTCTGGATCGCAGCCGAAAGCGCAGCGCCGATCACCAGGAACTTGCCCATGAAGAAGAAGTCCGCGGAGAGGTGGTCGACGAACACCGCGAGCTTCGAGCGAGTGCCGTCGCGTGAGTGGGGCTCGAGGTCGCTC
>DATBND010000201.1:0-2952 GCA_036554505.1 Actinomycetota bacterium
GCCTGCCACGGGTCGATCACGAAGTGATCGTCCAGCTTGCCGGCGAGGACCTCGTCCGCTGCGGCCACGATGGCCTCGCCGATCGTCCGGTCGAGCCGGCCCGTGTCCATGTTGGCGAGGGCCGCCGCCTTCTTGATCATGACCATGCCCCAGACGTAGTCACGCTGCGGCGGGAGGCCCGAGATGCGGAAGTTGTCGTAGGCGCGCTGGGTCTGGGCCCCGTACAGCGCGCCTGCCGGCACGCGCACCTCGCCCAGGGTGTCCTTCTCGATCCTGAACCCGCTCTCGTCGCTCACGCGGCGCACCCTCCTAAAAACCTCGTCGTTTTCGTCACCCCACGATACTCAAATGCAACCTTCGGCTACCCACGGACGTTCTCAATGGGTGACCGGCCAGGCTGCCAGAGGGGGTCGTGCCGGCGCCGTGCGCCGGGCGTCGCAGGTGGTTCTCCGCCATCCTCATCGTGTTGGGTCGATGGGGCCGCGGCGCCCGGCCCGGTCGGACGACTCGTTAGGGGGTCCCGCCCGCGGGCTGGGCGCATTCCTCTTCTTGAACGCAGCGCTCCATCAGCGTCACGGTCTGGACCAGCGCTACCGCGGTGAAGATCGCGCCCAGGGCGAGCGCGGCCGACCACCACAGCACGGGCCCACGCCATCCCCGTGCACCCGTCTCCACGGACCGCGGCGGTGCCGGCGGCAACGTGAAGCTGATCTCCGCGAGGACGAGACGGGCGTCTTCGAGCTGCATGCGCCTGACGAGGATGCTGACGGGGGCCCACGGGTTCGAGCCCGCGTGCATCCACGCCCATGGAGCCGATCGATCCTTCACCGTGCGCGTCTCCACGCCGGCCTCGACCAATCGACCGACCAGCAGATGCGCGTCGATGTCCCCGCGGGCGCGGATGAGCTCGACCCATCCGGACCCACCGCCCCCCTTGAACACCGACGCCGGAGGCGGAAGAAGGACGCTCGATCCGCTGGCCATCAGCGCTTCCCGAAGACCGAGCGGGCGATCACCACCCGCTGGATCTGGTTCGTGCCTTCGTAGATCTGGGTGATCTTCGCGTCGCGCATGTAGCGCTCGACCGGGTACTCGCGCACGTAGCCGTAGCCACCGAGCGCCTGTACGCAGTCGGTGGTCACCGACATGGCGACGTCGGACGCGTAGCACTTCGCGATCGCCGCCCAATAGGAGACGTTCGGGTCCTCGTCGTCGACCGCGGTCGCCGCGCGGTACACCGCGAAGCGCGCGGTCTCGATCTTCATCGCCATGTCGGCGAACATGAACTGCATCCCCTGGAACGTCGAGATCGGCTGGCCGAACTGCTGGCGCTCGCGGCAGTACTCGACGGCGAAGTCGAACGCGCCCTGAGCGATGCCCAACGCCTGCGCCGCCACGGTTGGACGGGAGAAGTCGAGCGTGCGCATCGCGATGGGAAAGCCGCCGTTGATCTCCCCGATGACGTTCTCGCCCGGGACGCGACAGTCCTCGAGGATGACCTCGCGCGTCGGTGATCCCCGGATCCCCATCTTGTCTTCCTTACGACCGAGCGAGAACCCGTCCATGTCCTTGGAAAGAAGGAACGCCGTGATATTGCGGCCCTTCTTGGCCTCGGGGTCAGTCACGGCGAAGTACGTGTAGAGGTCCGAGGCACCGGCCCCCGTGATGAACCGCTTCGATCCATTGAGGATCCAGTCGTTGCCGTCTTTGACCGCGCGGCTGCGCATGGCCGCGGCATCCGAGCCCGAGCCCGGCTCCGTGAGGCAATACGACATGCGGTGATCGCCGTTGGTGATGCCGGCGCAGACCTTCTTCTTCTGATCGTCGGTGCCGGCGAGCAGCACGGGGATCGCGCCGAGCTTGTTGACCGCGGGGATGAGGGCCACGCCCGCGGAATGGCGCGAGATCTCCTCGACGAGGATGCACATCTCGACCGCGCCGCCCCCCGCGCCGCCGTGCTCCTCGGGATAGGACACTCCGGCGAACCCGTTCGCCACGAGCACCTCGTCGACGTCCCACGGATACTCGTCGGCTTCGTCGATCTCGGCCGCGCGCGGGGCGATCTTGTCCTCCACCAGCTCCCGGACGGACTGCTTGAAGGCGAGTTGCTCCTCGCTCAACACGAAGCTCAGCCCGTCGCTCATGCCCAGGATCGTAAACCTCCCGGGGGCGCAATCGGGCGGCACGGCGGCGTTCGATAGGCTCCCCGGGCCTAGCAGTCAACGAGGCGTCAGCAGCCGCTCGTAGAGGAAGAAGGAGAGACGACCGTGGCCGGAGCCATCGACGCGATCAAGCAGGCGATTCTCGACGGCGCGCCCGGCGACGAGATCGGGAGCCTCGAGATCCCCGAGAGCACGCGCGCCGCGTTCACGCGCAGGGACGAAGAAGAGATGTTCCAGGGCATCGACTTCGCGGACAAGGACCCACGCAAGTCGCTTCACGTCGAGGACGTCCCGACCCCGCCGCTCGGCCCGAATGAGTGTCTCGTCGCGGTGATGGCATCGGCGATCAACTTCAACACCGTGTGGACGTCGATATTCGAGCCCGTGTCGACGTTCCGCTTCCTCGAGAAGCTCGGGAAAGAGGGTGAGCTCGGGGCCCGGCACAACCTCGACTATCACATCGTCGGATCGGACGCCGCCGCGGTCGTGCTGAAGACGGGGCCGGGCGTGACGCGCTGGAAGCCCGGTGACGAGGTGACCGTTCATTGCAACTACGTCGACATGGAGGCGCCCGGCGGCCACGACGACTCGATGATGGACCCGAGCCAGCGCATCTGGGGGTTCGAGTCGAACTTCGGGGGCCTCGCGGACATCGCGATGGTCAAGGCGAACCAACTAATGCCGAAGCCGCGCCACCTCACGTGGGAGGAAGCCGCGTGCCTCGGGCTCGTCTCGTCGACGTCGTACCGGATGCTCGTCTCGCCCAACGGCGCGCAGATGAAGCAGGGCG
>DATBND010000235.1:0-1572 GCA_036554505.1 Actinomycetota bacterium
CACCCCCGCCGAGTTCGCCGAGCGCTACGCTGAGGCGTTCGGAAGGACCCCGGAGGTCGAGGCGCTTGCGGAGACGGTGACGCGGTAGGGCAACGGTAAAACTCGAAGAAAGAGAGGACTCGATGATAAAGAGCTACGACATAAGGGACGTCAACCTCGCGGATGCGGGTCGCAACAGGATTGAGTGGGCCGAGAAGGAGATGCCAGTTCTGCGCCTGATCCGCGAGCGATTCGAGAAGGAACGCCCGCTCGATGGGGTACGCATCTCGGCCTGCCTGCACGTCACCTCCGAGACGGCCAACCTCGCTCGGACGCTCGCGGCCGGTGGGGCGGACGTGGTCGTATGCGCCTCGAACCCGCTCTCGACGCAGGACGACGTGGCGGCCTCGCTCGTGGCGCACGAGAACATCCCCGTCTACGCCATAAAGGGCGAAGACAACGACACCTACTACAGTCACCTTACCGCCGCGCTCGACCATACCCCGCATATCACGATGGACGACGGTGCGGACCTGGTTACGGGGGTGCTCAAGCAGCGGTCCGACCTGATCCCACAGATGCTCGGTAGCACCGAGGAGACGACCACCGGCGTCATCCGCCTCAAGGCGATGGCCAACGAGGGTGTGCTTACCTTCCCGGTTATAGCGGTCAACGACTCCGACACCAAACACCTCTTCGACAACCGCTACGGCACGGGCCAGAGCACGGTCGATGGCCTGATCCGAGCGACCAACGTCCTCCTGGCGGGCAAGACGTTTACGGTCGGTGGCTATGGCTACTGCTCGCGCGGCATCGCCGAGCGCGCCGCCGGGCACGGCGCGAACGTTATCGTCACGGAGATCGACCCGATTAAGGCGCTGGAGGCCGCGATGGACGGCTACCGGGTTATGCCGATGGTCGAGGCCGCGGCGGTCTCAGACTTTATCGTCACGGCGACCGGAAACCGGGACGTCATCGACGGCGAGGACTTTGCCGCCATGAAGGACGGCTGCATCGTCGCTAACTCGGGCCACTTCAACATCGAGATCGACATCCCGGCGCTCGAAGAGATGAGCGTCGAGAAGCGCCAGCCGCGCGCGTTCGTCGACCAGTACTTCCTCAACGACGGGCGCGAGATCAACGTGCTCGGCGAGGGCCGTCTTATCAACCTCGCCGCCGCCGAGGGCCACCCGAGCGCCGTCATGGATATGTCCTTCGCCAACCAGGCGCTCGCCTCGGAGTACCTGCTCCACCACAAGGACGGGCTCGCCCACGACGTTCACTCCCTGCCCAAGAACGTCGACCGTGAGATCGCCAACCTCAAGCTCGCTGCCATGGGCATCAACATGGACGAGCTCACCCCTGAGCAGGCAGAGTACCTCGCCTCCTGGGAGGTCGGCACCTAGGAGCGGAGTTATCAGCGCGGTACGCGTCGAGACCGCGAAAGGGACCCGGAGAGCTCTCCGGGTCCCTTTGTTTTTGCGCGGTAAGGTCCGCTACCGTGAGGTCTTAAGACTGTCTTACCGAACACGGGCGTCTCCATGTCTCCGTGGTACGCTTACGATACGCGACGTCACCGGAAGGAGCAAAATT
>DATBND010000374.1:0-6046 GCA_036554505.1 Actinomycetota bacterium
ATCAGTCGGGACGGCCGGATTTGAACCGGCGACCCCTGGTCCCCCAGACCAGTGCGCTAACCAAGCTGCGCCACGTCCCGTCGGATGTCCCGCACCGCACGCGCCCGCCCGTCGCGGGCGAGGTCGAGTCTGGCGGCTCCATGCGGGCGCCCATTGTAGCTACGCCGCGATCATCGAGACGATCGCGGGGGTGGCTGGCGAGGCTATTTCTACGCGGGGGCGGCTGACGAGGCTATTTCTACGCGGGGGTGGCTGGCGAGGCTGAGTTCGCTCCCCGGCGCGTCGAATGCAAGTTAACCCTCCACTGGAGCCTTGGCGCGCGTGCGTACCTCCAGCTTGAGGGGTGATCCTGCGAACCGCTCGTCCCGGAGCGCGTGCTCGAGATAGCGGAGGTACGACCGTTGCAGCCGGGCGTTGGCGAACAGGACGAACGTGGGCGGTCCGACCCGTGCCTGGGCCCCGTAGAGCACCCGTACGGACCGGCCTCCCGTCCGCGGGTGCGGTCGCCGCGTCTGCGCGTCCCCGAGGATCTTGTTGACCGCTGCGGTCGGCAACCGGTGCCGGTGTGCCTCGACGGCCGCGGTCGCCGCGGGTAGCACTCGCTCGACGCCCCTACCGGTCAGCGCGGAGGTCCGGACGACGGTCGCCCAGTCGAGGAAGCGCAGTCGCCGCTTCACACCGCTTTCGAGCGCGGTTCGATCGTCGTCCTCGTCGAGCAAGTCCCACTTGTTCAACGCGATCACGCACGCGCGCCCGGACTCGACGATTGCCTCGGCCAGGCGTTGATCGAGACCGGTGACTCCCTCCGCGACGTCGATCACGAGCACTGCGACATCCGCGCGTGTCAACGTCTTGCGTGATCGCAACCAGCTGAAGTACTCGAGCGGGTCCTTCACCGCGACCTGCCGTCGCATGCCAGCGGTGTCGATGATGCGAACGCGGCGACCATCGGGAAGCTCGATCCTCGAGTCCACCGGATCGCGCGTGGTGCCCGGAGTCGAGTCCACGATCGAGCGGCTCTCCCCCAGCAACACGTTCAGTAACGACGACTTCCCGACGTTGGGCCGGCCGACGATAGCGACGGACGCCCATTCCCCGGTTCCCTCCGCGGCACGCTCCGGAAGACGGGCGACGAGCTCCCCGAGGAGGTCGCCGGAACGCCGGCCATGCAGCGCCGAGACGGGAAACGGCTCGCCGAGCCCGAGCGACCAGAGCTCGGCCGCGGACGGCTCGTCCCGGGCGTCGTCGACCTTGTTCGCGACGAGGAGAACGGGCGTTTCCGACCCGCGGAGTCGCTCCGCCACGGCGAGGTCGTGCTCCGTTGCGCCCGCCGACGCGTCGACCACCAGCAGGATGAGGTCTGCGATCGCCATGGCGTGCTCCGCTTGCTCGACTACGAGCGCGTCGAGGCCCTCGGGGCCGGGCTCGATCCCGCCCGTGTCGACGACCTCGAACGCCCGCCCTTCCCACTCGGCCACAAAGTGACGCCGGTCCCGGGTCACGCCGGGGGTCTCCTCCACGATCGCCTCGCGGCGCCCCAGAAACCTGTTCACCAGCGAGGACTTGCCGACGTTCGGGCGGCCTACGACCGCAACGACAGGAAGGCCTTCGTCGGTCACGCGTGCCGCCCCGCGCGCTCCACCAGCGCGGCGATCTCGTCGACGACGTCGGCAACCGCGCGCCCGGTGGAATCGATCTCGATCGCGTCGTCGGCCTTGCGGAACGGAGAGGCGCGTCTCGCGGCGTCGGCGTTGTCGCGCGCCTCCATCTCCTTCGCGATCCGCGTGACCGTGTCGTCGTCGGAAGACAACGACAGCTGCCGGCAGCGACGCAGTGCGCGCTCCCACAGAGAAGCAGTGAGAAACACTTTCACGTCCGCGTCCGGTGCGACTGTGGTACCGATGTCGCGCCCCTCCATGACGACGTCACTGCGGCTCACGATCTCACGTCGTTGACGTTCCACCAGCAGAGCGCGTACGCGCGCGTGCGCGGCGACCGACGAGACTGCGCTCGTGACCGGCTCTTCCCTTATCCGGTCCGTAACGTCGACCCCGTTCAACGAGACGCGTTCCCCCAGTAACTCGATCCGCGCCGCCCGCGTCACGCGCTCGACCGCTTCTTCGTCCTTCGGCGAAGCGCCCGCGTCGAGCACCGCCAGCGCTATCGCCCGGTACATCGCGCCGGTGTCGAGATAGCTGGAGCCGAGCCTCTCGGCCAGGGCGCGCGCGACGGTTCCCTTTCCCGCCCCCGCCGGCCCGTCGATCGCGATGATCATCCGTCCCGCCCGGGCATCCCGCCGAGCCGGTCCGCCTGGACGCTGTAGAGCCTTTTCATGCAATCCTGCCCTGCGCCCGGCCCAGGACGTCGAGGAACCCCGGGAACGACGTGTCCACGGAGCTCCAGCCGTCGACCACGACCTTCGAGTCCGCCATCAAGCCGGCGATCGCGAACGACATCGCCACCCGGTGATCCCCGAAGGAATCGACTCGCCCCCCGCTGAGTTGCGCGGGGCCTTCCACGACGAGCCCGTCGCGCAGCTCCTCGACCCGCGCGCCGATCGCCCGCAAGCCCTTGGTGATCGCGCTGATGCGATCGGATTCCTTGACGCGTAGCTCGGCCGCCCCGCGGATCGTCGTCGTTCCGTCGGCGTGCGCGGCGGCGATCACGAGCACCGGTATCTCGTCGATCATGGTCGCGACCCGTGCCGGGTCGACGTCGACACCGCGCAAACGCGCGTGACGAACGCGCAGTGTCCCGAACGGCTCCCCCCCACTATCCCCCTGATGCTCGACGTCGATGGCCGCGCCCATCGCGTTCAGAACCTCGATGAGGCCCGTGCGCGTCGGATTGAGCCCGACGCGTTCGATCGTCACGTCGGATCCCTCCAGCAGCGTGGCCGCGACGACGAAGAACGCGGCGGCGGACACGTCGCCGGGAACGTCCCAATCGAGAGCGCGAAGCGACGGGCCACCCGTAAGCGCCACGGTCGACCCTTCCCTGACGACGTCGAAGCCTGCCGCGGCGAGCATCCGCTCGGTGTGATCGCGGCTCCGCCCCGGCTCGGTCACCGCTGTTCGGCCCGAGGCCCGCAGCCCCGCAAGCAAGACGCACGTCTTCACCTGCGCGCTCGCGACGGGGAGCTCGAGCTCGAGCCCCTGGAGGTCACCGCCCCTCACGACGAGCGGAGGGCGGTCGCCGTGGAGGGCGCCATCGATCGTCGCCCCCATCTGGCGCAGCGGCGCGACGATGCGCAGCATCGGCCGTTGCCGGAGGCTCGCGTCGCCCGTCAGAACGCAGAGACCGGGGACGCCGGCGCACACCCCCGCAAGGGTTCTGAGGGTCGTGCCCGAGTTGCGGGCGTCGATCACGTCGCCCGGCTCCCCCAGGCCGGCCCAACCCCGACCTTCGACTACAGCTTCAGTGTTGTCCTCCCCCTGGGTGACCGCGACTCCCAGGGACCTGAGCGCGTCGGCGGTGGCCGCGACGTCGTCGCCGCCGTTGAGCCCGCTCACCCGGGAAGTCCCCTCCCCGAGCGCGGCCAGGATCAGCGCCCGGTGCGAGATGGACTTGTCGCCCGGGACCTCGATGGCTCCCAACAGAGGAAGCCGAGCGGCCGCGCGCCTACGCTTTTTCATCTGTCCCGCCTTGGCGTCCGGCCGAGCCCGTCCGCCGAGGCGCTGAGGATGTCCCGCCTTGGCGTCCGGCCGAGCCCGTCCGCCGAGGCGCTGAGGATGTCCCGCCTGGGCGTCCGGCCGAGCCCGTCCGCCGAGGCGCTGAGGATGTCCCGCCCGGGCGTCCGGCCGAGCGGGCCCAATCGTGTGTCGCTCTGTCGACTTGTCATCTTGTCGCCTAGTCCACCGTGCCGGTAGTGACGTGATAGCCGATCTCCTGGAGCATGTCCGACAAGCGGTCGGCGGGCTCACGACCGGCCACGACGAGCTCAAGGCGCCCTCGTCCCCCCTCGGTCGAGTGGACGATCCGCAAGTCCTCGATGTTCGCCCCTAGCTTCCCCGCCGCGGTCGTCACCTCGGCCAATACGCCCGGCCGGTCCGGGATGAGCATGGACAGCCCTACGGGTTCCCCCGTGTAGTGGGGCTTCGCGAAGAGCTCGAGCCGGGCGCGGCGCGCTCCGTCGAGCCAGCGCGCGAGCTCGTCCCACGACTCCTCTCGAACGAGCTCCGCGACGCGCCGCAAGCGGTCGCCGAGCCCGTCCAGTGCCTCGAGCACCGACGCCCGGTTCGACTTGATGATCGCGACCCACAGATCCGGATTGCTGGCCGCGATCCGCGTCACGTCCCGAAACCCGTTGCCCGCCAAGCCGAGCAATGTCTCCCGGTCACCCGACGCGACGGCGACCTCGACGATCGCGCTCGACGCGATCTGCGGCAGGTGGCTGAGCCTTGCCAAGAGGACATCGTGGGTGGACGGGTCGATCGCAATCGGCTTGCCGCCGGCCCTCGCGACGAGCTCGAGGACGCGACTGTAGGCGGTCGACGACGTCCTGGACGTCGGCGTCAGGATCCACCACGCTCCCTCGAACAGCGCGTCGTCCGCCGCGTCGATGCCGTGACGTTCCGAGCCGGCCATCGGGTGGCCTCCGACGAAGCGGTCCCCGAACGACGCCTCGCCCTGGGCGACGACCCCGGCCTTCGCGCTGCCCACGTCGGTGACCACCGCGTCCGACCCGACGACCGCCTCGAGCGACCGGCACACCTCCGGCATGCGGTCGACCGGCATGGCGAGGACGACCATCCGGGCGCCCTCCGCCGCGGCATGAGCGCTCGGCGCCGCCGCGGACGCCGCTCCCCGAGCGACGGCGCGCTCCGCCTCGCCGGGCGCCGGGTCGTAGCCGATGATCGGCAGGGCGGGGTCGGCCGCCCTCAGTGCGAGGCCGACCGACCCACCGATCAGACCGGTGCCGAGGATCGCGACGTGGCCAGAAGCCAAAACCTCTCCTTGACGGTTAGGAGCTAGCGGGGCAGATCGGTGGGCAACGAGCGTGCGTCGCCCCGATAGACGTGACGGAGGCTAGCGTAGTCCCGCTCCGTGTAGAGGTGCGCGAGGACCCTGATGCACTTCGCCGGCGCGCCCGGCACCGCGATCTCGGTCGCACAGAGCAACGGCACGTGGCCGAGGCCGAGCCGGCGGGCCGCCGCGGCGGGGAACTCGGCGTCGAGGTCGGGCGTGGACGTGAAGAGGATGCTCACGAGGTCGTCCGGTGCTACGGCGTTGACGTCGAACAACTCGGTCAACAACTCCGCGGTCGCGTCGACGATCGCGTCCGGCTCGTTTCCCGAAGCCGTCGTGGCTCCGCGCAACGCGCGCATTCGCGGGGGCACGGTAGGTGGCTTTGTCGACATCTTTACTTATCGCTTTCGGCTGCGAGAGCCCTGTGCGCCCGTTCGGGCCGGCGGTTTCCCGGTACCACGTGAGAGGGACTTGTCGACATGTCTACTCGTCTCCTTGGGCGCTGCGGAGGCGCGGTAGAGGCTGCGGACCTCCGCCGGCGAGAGCCTTCTGAACGTACCCGGCTTCAGCCGCCCGAGCGCCACCGGGCCGATCGACACCCTAACCAGGCCTGCCACGGGGTGGCCGATCGCCTCGAACATGCGCCGCACCTGCCGCTTGCGACCCTCCCCCAGCGTGACCTCGACCAGGGTTGTCCGGTCGTGGCGGGCCACCGTCGCCGCCCGCACCGCGGCGGCCGGGCCGTCGTCGAGCTCCACGCCACGCTCGAGCCGGCGGATCGCGGCGCGCGAGGGCGTGCCCTCGACCTCGGCGAGGTACGCCTTGGGCACGCCGAAGCTGGGATGGGTGAGCCGGTGGGTCAGCTCGCCGTCGTTGGACAGGATCAGTGCCCCTTCGGTGTCCATGTCGAGGCGCCCCACGGGCCACACGCGCACGTCGAGGTCCACGATCTCGAGCACGGTGGGGCGCCCCCGGGTGTCGTCGGCCGTTGTGACCACGCCCACCGGCTTGTTCAGGAGGTAGTACACGAGGTCCGGAGCCAGCGGCACGATCGATCCGTCTACCTCTACTTTAGCCT
>DATBND010000263.1:0-17587 GCA_036554505.1 Actinomycetota bacterium
CGCAAAACGGCCACTGAGCCCCGCCGCGCTACATAGGTGGGTGAGAAACCTGCGGTACATGCGGTACATGCGGTTCACGCTGCACCGCATGTACCTCGTGCACCGCACGTCTTCCAGGGACCTGGGTTGGTGCGCGCGGCCATCCCGGAGGAGGGTCGTCGACAAGGAGTGCCGGGGCGGCCGCTCGAGCCTTCCGAGGTGTCGCTAGGCGCGGACGAGCACGTCGCCCGCCTCGACCACACCTCCGGCCGTGACGACGGCTCGCACTCCCAGCTTGTTGTCGTTCGAGCGGGCGATGGTCCGGAGGATGCCTCTGTCCCGCACGAGGCCCGGTTGCTCGAGCGTGGTCATCACGCACCGGCTGCACGCCTTGGTGACGTGCATCACGGCATCCCCGATGCGCACGGCGCCCCCGATCAGCTCTTCTTCGACGAAGCCGTCGTCACCGGGGGTGTCGATCACGAAGTTCGCCCGGAAGCGCCGGGGGTCGAAGTCACCGGCGGGGTAGAGCGTCCGGTATCGGGCCAGGGTCGATGTGGTCAGGAAATGAATCGGCGAGGCGTCGAAGAACGTGCCCGGCGGTGCCGGCCACTCCGTCGACTCTCCCGTCGTCGTCGTGTCCGTGGCGGCCATTTGGATGAGAGCCGCTGCCAGCTCGTCGGAGCGGACCAGCCGAACCGGCCGGGCGAGCATCTCGCTGAGCGTCGCGTCGAGGTCGTCACCGGGCGGGCGCACGTCGCCGTTGGGTAGCTCGATCGCGGCCATGTCGGTCGCGTCGTCGTAGCGTGCGGCGCAGAGGAAGAGCTCCGGCGCGCGCTTCGCGCTGAGGATGGATCCCCGTTCCATGTCGAGCACGCCGAACCGTCGGTCGCCGGACAGGCCGTTCTCGCCCACTTCGGTCGACTGCAGTCGTTCGCCGCGCATCGACTTCACCGGAAAGCGCCAGATCTCGGCGACGCGTCCTAAGGGAACCATCCCGACATCCTCCGGCATCGAGCGAGGGCCGCGTGCCGCTCAAGTTCAGTCGGGGAAGACCCCGGTACAGGCCGCCACCCGGTCGAGCTCCCGGCCGGGGAACACCGCGTCGAAGATGCGCTCGTCTGTGCGGTCCTCGAACCCCTCGGGCACCTCGGCCCCCTCGGCGATGTTGTCGCCGATCGTGTAGCGGGACATGAACGACGACACCTCCTCGGGCGTGACGCCGTTGGCCTGCATGCGATCCTTCCGCACGAAGAACGACGACGCCGACGTCTGCTCGATGAGGCTCAGGCCGCCGTCGACATTGAACCTCGCGTTCAAGTCGCCCAGGATCTCCGGCCTGCTCAACGGCCACCCTCCCGCCTCGAGCGGGGTCTGGCCGTGGTCCGCGGTGACGACGAGCAGGTACTCGTTCTCACCCACGTTCTCGTCGAGCCACTGCCTGAGGTCGCCGATCGCGGTATCGACCGACTCGATCGTGTCGCCCTGCTCGGGAGCGATCATGTTCCACTTGTGCCCGGCCTTGTCGGGGGCCTTGTAGTTCACGTAGAAGAGGTCGGTCACGTCGTCCTCGCCGAAGCCCTCGCCAGCAAAGATGGCCTGCATCGTGCGGGTCTCCCACGGAGCGAACGCCGGCGACGCGTCGAGCGGGTCGACGGCGTGCCCGCGCCATTGGCCGTCCGCCTCGCCGTCCGCGCGGTCGACCGCCTCGATGTCCTGCTCGGGGCCGGGCACCTCGGTGTTCACGTATTCGGGCAGCGAGTAATAGGCGGGGTTGGTCGCCCACTGCTCGCCCGTACGAATGGCGACGATGTCCTTGTCTCCGCCCTCGCGCGCGCTTCCGTAGCCCACCATCCCTAGCTGCAGGTTCCCCGCGGCGAGCATCCCGATCTTCGGCTCGTTGTCCTGGTCGACGTCCCAGAGGTCCGCAAGCGTCGTCTTGCGAAGGCTCACGGTCGGGTCCATGACCGCCGCCCCCGGATTGCCGGCGTCCTCCGAGAACGATCCAACGATCGAGCCGTCGTCCGCGCGCACGACGATCGCCGTGACTCCGTGATAGCGGGGAAACGTCCCGGTCGCGAGGTTCGTGTGGGTCGCGGGCGTGATCGACGGGGACGAGCCCACGGTCGCGCCCTCGACGTTCACCCCCTCCTCGATCAGGCCGGCGATGTTGGGCCACTTGTCCGGCCACTGCTCGAGTGCGTTCCAGCCTCCACCGTCGATTACCGCCGTCACGATCAACTTCGGCGCGGCGTCCGTTTCCTTCAGCACCTCTGTCAGCGACGTGGACGGACGCTCGGGCCATCCGTCGAAGCCCATCAACTCGGCGTACGTCGGCGCGAGGTCTGCGATCGTCACGTCGCGATCGACCGACACCCGGCCTTGCGCGTCGACGAAGCCGGGGCCGTAGAGCACGAGCGGCACCTCTTGCAGGAACTCGTACGGAGCCGAATGGCTGGTGTTGATGAACGTGCCCATGTAGTTGGGCGGGTGGGGAACGATCACGAGGTCCCACGCACGCGCGGCCCCCGGCTGCCAACCTCGATAGATGCGCCGCACCCACTCGGTCGGCAACGCGCACGCATCGCGCAGATAGGCCTTATTGGGCACGTCGACGTCGTCGGGGCGGGACGTCTCGGAGTTGGGCGCGATCGTGGGGGCCGCGTCCCCCCGCTTGGGAGGATCGTCGTTTCCTCCGAGCAAGAGGTAGCCGCCACCGGCGAGAAGCGCGACCGTGACCGTGATCGTTATCGCAAGGCGGCCTTCCCGCCTCACCGCTTGTCCTTCGCGCAGGCCCAGACCTTGCCCATCTGGTCGCTCGGGAACGCCGCGGCGAAGACGGGTTCCTTGGCCCGTTCCTGGTACTGCGCGGGTATCGAGGACCCCGGCGTGAGGTCCTCTTCGAGCCGATAGTCGAGCAAGAAGTTCGACATCTCCTCGATCGAGATGTCGTGCTCCTCGAGCGTGTGAGGGTTGAGCCAGAAACCGACCGGGCGCGTGTCCTGGAACAGCTCGTCGTATGTGACGCCGAAATGCTCGGCGATCGCGTTGGTGACGACCGTTTGGTGGATCGGCCACGCGCCGACGGCTTTCGGATCCGGCGACTGCCCGTGGTCGGCCGTCATGACGAAGACCCACTCGCCCTTGCCGACCTGCCGGTCCATGAAGTTGACGAGCTCTTTCATCGCGTCATCGGTGTACTTCAGGATGCTCTCCATCTCGGGATTGAGCATGTTCCAGTCGTGACCCACGTCGTCGACCTGCTTGTAGTTCACGTAGAAGAGATCAGGCACGTCGTCGTCGCCGTACCCCTCGGTCGACAAGAGCTTTTTCAGAAGCTTCGTCTGGTACAGGACCCACGCCGGCGTGTGACGCGCGTGGCCCGGGTCCTCGAGGACGTCGTGGCCCATCCAGAGGCCGTCGACCTTGCCGTCTTCGCCGTCGACCGTCTGCACCGCGTCGTTGTAACCGCCTACGTGCTGGAGATAGGGAGGCAACGTGTACCACTCCGGGTTCGACACGAGGTGGCCCGCGGTCTTCTCGGCGATCACCGCGATGTCCTTGTCGCCGCCCTCCATATAGGAGCCGTGGCCGATCATGCCGAGGTGCCACGATTTGTACGCCAGCATCCCGATCTTCGACGCGTTGCCGGTCGTCGGGTCGTACATGTCGGCGAGGGTCGGCACCGCGAGGTGGTCGGGCGTCTTCTGCGCGAACGCGCCGACGACGTTGTCCGCGTCCTTCCGCCACGGGATGTCGACGATCGTGTGCTCTTTCGGGAACGTCCCGGTGCCGATAGTCGCGTGCACGGCCGGCGTCACCGAGGGAGACGAGCCGACGATGGCATTGTCGATCAACGTTCCTTCCTGCATGAGCTTCCGCATGAAGGGCCACGCGTCGGGCCACGTGTTGAGCACGTCCCATCCGCCTCCGTCCCAAACGACGTTGAGGATCACCTTGGGCGGGTCGGGTCGTTCGTCCGCGGGGAGGAGCGCCTCGTCGATGGTTCGTCCGGGACGATCCAGCGGGAACGGCGTCTGCAAGAGCTCCGCCAGGGTGGGCGCGATGTCGGCGAGGGTCGGCTCGCCCGGCGCGCTCACGGGCCCGTTGGACGCGATGTGACCCGGCCCCCAGAACACGATCGGGACCTCCTGCACGTACGGCCATGGGCCGGAGTGGGTCGTCGACGTGAAGCCTCCGAAGAAGTTGGGCTCGCGTGGGACGACGGTGATGTCGGGCGAATGCTCGGGGCTTAGCCCGAGGCGGATCCGTTTGACGTATTCGAACGGAAGCGAGCACGCGGCCTCGAGCCAGTCGCCGGCGGGCTCCGCCGGTGGCACTACCGGGGTCGCGAAGGACACGTCCCCGCGCACGGTCGGGACGGCCTCCGGCGCGCCGCTGCCGGGGGAGCCGTCGTCACCACCGGTGCACGCGGCGGCCACGACGAGCACGAGCGCCACCACTGACATGCGTCTAGACAAACGTTCCTCCTGACGATGTTTCCGCGTCCGCGCCGGCAGGCCACGGCCTGTCACACTCGTGCACCATGAGCGCTGCGAATCCGGTTGTGGAGATCCTGGGCGTGCCGATCGCGCGTCTCGATGTCGCGACCGCGCTCGACGAGGTCGAGAGGCTATACGAGATGCCCGGCCCGCAGATCGTGGCGTACGCGAACGCGCACACGCTCAACCTTGCGTATGGGGACCCGTCGTATCGAGAGCTGCTGCGGGACGCGGGCATAGTGCTGGGTGACGGGGCGGGCGTGATGCTCGCTGCGCGCGTGAACCGCGCGCCGCTTCCGGTGAACCTCAACGGCAGCGACTTCAACCCGAGGATCCTGGAGCGCGCGGCCGACCGGGGATGGCCCGTGTACCTCCTCGGAGCCGCGGACGGCGTCGCGGAGCGCGCCGCGGAACGCTGGACGCGCGCGCTTCCGGGCCTCGACGTCGTCGGGACGCGGCACGGCTTCACGCCGCGCGCAAGCTGGGGCGAGCTGGCCGCGTCGGTCAAGGCGACGGGGGCCGGGCTCGTCATGGTCGCGATGGGGAACCCCCTTCAGGAGCGATGGCTCGAGGAGCAACTTCCTGCCTCGGGCGCGCGTCTCGGCGTCGGGGTAGGGGCGTTCTTCGACTTCTCGACGGGCCAGGTCCCACGCGCGCCCGCGTGGATGAACCGCGCCGGCATCGAGTGGGTCTACCGCCTCTATCAAGAGCCGCGCCGGATGTGGCGCCGCTACGTCTTGGGTAACCCATTGTTCCTCGCACGAGTCGCGAAGGAGCGTTTGTCTCGGTCGCGCTGAAACGCCACCCTCTCGGTCGCGCAGTCGAGCGCCCTCTTCCACGCAGGCGGCGTCAACGCGGTCAAGAACAGTCTCTCGTTCTCTCGGCCCTCGAAGGCGCGAGGCACGCGTCCTCCGCCGACCACGTTGTCCTTGATCCGGTAGTTGCGGATGAAGGATGCGACCTGCTCGGCCGTGATGTCGTTCCGTCGCATCTCCTTCGAGTTGAGGATGTACTGATAGCCGCGGTTCGAGAGCATGAACGGGATGTTTGGCGTCGTCTTGTCGAAGCGTCGCTCCATGTCGTCGGTCATCTCGGCCGTGTTGATGTTCCAGCCGCCCGTCACGTCGGACAGTGGCTGCATGCCGTGGTCGGCGGTCAGGGCGAAGACGTAGTTGTTCTTGCCGACGAGCCGGTTGAGGAGGCGGATGATCTTCGGCAGCTGAGCGTCCTGCTCGATGATGTCGTCGCGCACCTCGGGCTCGGTCATGCCCCACTCGTGTCCTGCGAGGTCGACGCTCTTGTAGTTCGTGTAGAAGAGGTCCGCTACCTCGTCCTGGCCGTAACCCTCGTTCTCGAGGAGCTCTTCGAGCTTCTGCGTCTGATAGATGTTCCACGCGGGCGTGTAACGGATGCTTCCGTCGAACGTGATCAGCGCGTTGCCTAGCCACGACTGGTCCGCCTCGCCGTCGCGCAGGTCGATCTCGTCGGCTGCCTCCGCGAGCCCTTCCGTGCCGTCCATGTAGGTCGGCATGTAGTAGTAGTCCTCGTTCGTGTGGAAGTTGACGCCCCCGAGGTTGTCGAGCACGGCGAGGTCTTTGTCCCCACCGTTCACGTCCGCGCCGTGCCCGATCATGCCCAGGTGCCACCCGTCGCGCGCGAACACCCCGACCTCGGGCACGTTGTCGTTGGCCTGATCCCACAGGTCACCGAGGGTCTGGACTCGCAGATAGCGCGGCGAGTCCCCCTCGGTCGCGTCGACCATCTTCCCGTTGACGCGCATCCGCACGTCGCTGAGCCCGTGGCTGCGCGGGAAGTCTCCGGTGCCGATCGTCGCGTGTATCGACGGCGTGATGGACGGCGACGAGCCGACGTTTGCGTTCGTGAACGACGCGCTCTTCTCGATGAGGTCCGAAAGGTTCGGCCACGCGTCGGGCCACTCTTCGAGCCCGTTCCAGCCTCCTCCGTCCCAGACGAGAGTGAAGATCAGTCGCGGCGTGCCGGCACGCTCTTCCTCGGGGAGCAACGCCTCGTCGAGCGCACGTCCGTCCCGGTCGGGGAAATCGTCGTAGTCGAGCAACCTTGCAAACGTGGGCGCCATGTCCGCCACGGTCACGTCACCGTCGTACTCGCCGGGCTCGATGAAGCCCGGCCCGTAGAGGACGAGTGGCACGTGCTGCGTGTATTTGTACGGCGTCGAATGGCGGCTGCCCCATTGGTGTGGAAGACGCTCGATCGCGAGGACCTCGCCGGAGCGCTTCGGTACGTAACCCCTCCACACGCGCTGCAGGATGTCCGGCGAGATCTCACACGCGGGCACTGCCGCCTCCGCGTCCGTGGGCCCGTCGTCCGCGCCGAGCTGCCACCAAGCCACCCCTCCGCCCGCCGCGGCTACCACGACGACGAGCGCGACCAGGGGTAACAGTCGCCGGCGCCGCCGTTTGCGGAAGTGCAGGTTGCGCGCTGCCGTAGAGCGTCTCAAGAAGTAGGGGTCCCCTCGAAGTCTGTCTAACCGGAGTGTCCTGTCTTACTACGCACCAGGGGGTTTCGCGGCGCGCCGCCGGCACTGCGGCGTTCTTGGCGGGCTCAGCGACAACGATTCGTCCCGTGGCGGACCTGCGTAACGGAACCCTCCGTCACCGAGAGGCAGTCGGTGTCGCGCCCCGGCCAGTCGACGCGGACACGGGCGGTCCTCGCCCGCCCCAGGCCGAGATGGACGTAGCCGACCTCAGACTGAGCCCGGAAGCTGAAGTTGTCGGTAATCTGGCGGTGGTAGGTGCGGCCGTTCGTCTCGACCCGCACGGTCGCGCCGAAACCGAGTGGGTTGGCGCGGGGCCCCCGCAGTTGCAGCCCCGCCCAGTTCCGAGCGCTGGACGTGTTCCGCAGCAGCTCGTTCGGGCCTTCGTAATAGAAGTAGCCGTTCGTGACGAGCACGTCGACGCGACCGTCGCGGTCGTAGTCGGACGCCGACACCGCGTCGCCACTGCCCTCGGAGGAGGCGCCGTTCGCGACGATCTTCACGAACTTGCCCTTCCTCCGAACGAAGAGGAGGTCGCCGTAGTTCTTGGAATCGGGCTGGGGTCGCTGGCCGATCGCGCCCTGGACTACGAACAGATCCAGGTCCCCGTCGTTCTCGACGTCGAGCCACACCCCCATGCGTCCCTCGGCGACTTTCACGCGGCGCACGCGCCGAAAGCGCCCGCGGTTGTTCCTGAATATCGCCGCGCTGTTGTTGCCGACCATCGCCACGTCGGGCCATCCGTCTCCGTTGAAGTCACCCCACGTCGCGGCGAGCCATGTCTTCCCGGTGATGCCGGCCAGGCGTACCGGCTTGAACCGTTTCTTGACGTTTTCGTACGCGAGGGTCGGATAGGGATCGTGCTGCTGGATCGTCAGGTCGGGGTCGCCGTCGCGATCCCAGTCCGCCCACGACGACCCGGCGGTCGACAGGTCCTGGTCGAGGCCGACGCGCGCCCTCACGTACTTGGTCCTGGTGTGACGGAACATGAGGTTCGTGGTGATGCTCCGTTCGGCGTTGCCCACGAATAGGTCGAGGTCGCCGTCGGAGTCGTAGTCGAGCCAGTTGACCGTTCGTCCGCGCCCTTTCGGGTTGGTTACGTCGTACTGGCGAGCGCGCTCGTCGAAGCCATCGCGCGCCTGGACGTAGAGGCGGTTCGGGCCCGAGCCTGTGCCCATGTCGGCGCCCTGCGTGCAGTACAGGTCGGGTCGTCCGTCGCGGTTGGCCTCGCCCCACGCGCACGCGTGCCGGTCGGTCTTCTTGGGCCCCGGATGCCAGTCGATCCTCCCGGCGTAGTGGTGGAACTCGTCGTTCCTGTTCACGAGGAACTGGGGCGTCCCCCAGTGCCGGTTCACCAGTGGGTCCGGATCGCCGTCGGAGTCGAAGTCCGCCCACGTCGAGCCCCACGTCCGCGTCGAGCTGGCCACTGCGCCGGAGGTCGTGTCGGTGAAGCGGTAAGAGCGCGCCCACGCCGGTTTCTTGGGCGCCTCGACCACTGTTGTCTTCGAGGCGGGGTCGGGGGCCGCGGACGAGCACGCCACCATCAGCGCAAGCACAACCGCAACCGATCCCAGGACCTTTCGCAACGTCGTCCATGCTCCTTTGCAGTGGGTGTATCCGTCCTCCCTAAGACGCCCGGAGCGACGATGGCGATGCTTCGCCTTGACAGCCGCGAATCGCCTCTCAACGGTACCCTGCTCGCCGTATGGCACCCGGTGGCACGACTTCCGCGTTCGTGATCGCGACGCGCAATCGGCCTGACGACCTCGCGAACACGGTGGCGAGCGTGCTCGAACAGACGGTCTTGCCGGCCGAGCTCTGCATCGTCGACTCGAGCGACGAGACGCCGACCCGAGCGCGCATCGAGGAGCAATGCAAGGAGGCGGGGCTTGCCCTGGACTACGTGCATCCGGCGCCCCGCGGTCTCACCGTGCAGCGCAACGTGGGCATCGACCGGACCAGCGGCGACCCCGTCTTCTTCATCGACGACGACGTGGCGCTCGCCCCCGACTGCCACGAACGCGTCCTCGACGTCTATGCCGAGTGGGGCGACAAGGTCGGCGGTGTTCGGGCGACACCGGTCAGGCCGGCCCGCCCGTCGTTGCTCACGCGCATCTACCGCCGCTTCTTCGGGATCGGCGGCTGGTGGCCCGAGTCTTCGGGGAAGGTGCGGCGAGGGTTCTACGCGGAGGGGATATCCGAGTCGACGGGTGTCCGGAAGATCGAGTACATGAACGGCTGGTTCATGTCCTACCGCCGTGAGGTGTTCGACCACGAGCGCTTCGACGAGGCGTTGTCGGGCTATGCCTACAAGGAGGACATCGACTTCTCGTACCGCGTGTCCCGCCGTTACACACTCGTCCAGACGCCGCACGCGCGCTGCGACCACCTCAAGAGCGAAAGCGCGCGCATGAGCTCGCATCAGTTGCAGAGGATGAACCTCGCCAACCAGTTCTATCTGCACCGCAAACTGATGCCTCAGACCACACGGAACAAGGCAGCGTTGTGGTGGGCCTTGTTCGGGCTGTTCCTTCTCAACGTCGGCAAGGCGGTCCAGACGGGCGACCGGGGTCTCGTAACAGGGCTCGTCGCGGGCGCGTGGGAGCAGAGCCGCGGTCGCGGCCTCGTCGACCCCGCCGCGGAGAAGGCGTGACCGCGGCGCCGGCCGCGCCCCCGGGCGCGAAGAAGCGCGATTACTGGTGGACGGTGCTCGCCACCGACCCGGTCTCGGTGCCGATCGTGCGGTGGCTGACCCGCCATAGGTGGCTGACCCCCGACCAGGTCACGATCGTGGCGCTGCTGCTCGGCCTCTCCGTGGGGGCGACCTTTGCGCTCGGCACGCGCTCGGCGCTCGTCGCCGGGGGGGTCCTCTTCTACTTCGCGTTCGTCTTCGACTGCGTCGACGGGAAGCTGGCGCGCGCTCTCGGCACGACGAGCCCGCGCGGCGAGGCCCTCGATCATCTCGCCGACGGTGGCCGCCGGGCGAGCGCGTCGGTCGGCCTCGCGATCTGGCTGTGGCGCGCGCCGGACGTCCCCGCGCACGACGTGTGGTGGGCGATCACTTACATGGTCCTCGCCTATTACTTCCTCGAGATATCCGGCGCGGAGAAGGGTGAGCCGGGCGGCGGGATCGGTGGCCGCATCTCCCAAGCGCTCGCGCGCCGGCGTCTTCTTCCCACACCGGGCATGCCCGACGTGCAGGCCATCGCGTTCGTCATCGGCCCGATATCGGGCTTCGTCGTGCCCGCGCTGTGGGTCGGGACCGCGATGGTGAGCGCCGCTATCCTCCTCACCGTGTGGAGACGCCTCAGGTGAACGCCGGGTGAATAAGGTCCTGCTGCTGGGGCTCGACGGGATCACCTTCTCCGTTCTCGAGCCCGCGTTCGAAGACGGCCATATGCCCAACTACAAGCGATTGCTCGAGCGCGGCGCGTCCGGCGTGCTGACCTCGACGGTCCCTCCGTACACGCCGCCCGGCTGGACGTCCATCTTCACCGGTGTCAATCCCGGCAAGCACGGGATCTTCGGGTTCACGCTCGGCAATGTTCAGCGCAAGGGCGGCCTCGTCCGGCTCGATCGCGTGACCGCGCCCGCGATCTGGAACGCTGCCAACGCGCAAGGCGTGCGAATGGGGCTGTTCAACATCCCCATGACGTTCCCGCCGCCCCCCGTCGACGGTTGGGCGGTCGCGGGCATGCTGACACCGGAGGGCGGTGGCGAGACACCCGACGGGTTCACCTACCCCGAGGGCCTTGCCAAGGAGCTCGTCGACGAGCTCGGCGAGTACCACATCGACATCGAGGTCGACTACGACGAGGACTGGAAGTCGACCGCGATCATCGAACGCCTGTCGAGCAACCTCACGTTGAAGCGCCGCGCGCTGCAGTACTTGTTCGCCAAGGACGCAGGCCTCCCGATGCTGTTCGCCGTGCTCGAGGCGCCGGATCGCCTGATGCACGTCCACTACAAGTACATCGATCCTCGGTGCGAGCACTTCCACAGCGACGCGGCGCAACCGATTCGTGAGCGCGCGTGGGCCTTCTTCGACGAGATGGACGAGGTGATCGGCGACCTGCTTGCGTGGGCCGGCGACGGCGGCTTCGTCGTGACGATGTCGGACCACGGCTTCGGGCCGAAGGACAAGAGCGTCAACGTCAACCTCGCCTTGCGGGAATGGGGCTTGCTCGCCATCGGGGGAGCGGGGTCGCTGACGAAGTCGGCAGGCGTCCGGCAGGTGGCGCGGCGCGCGAAGAGACTCCTTCCCAAGTCGGTGTGGCAGAGGGCGAAGGGCGCGGCACAGGGCTCGATCGACTGGAGCCGCACGAAGGCGTTCTCGGCCCCTATCCCGCAACAAGGCATCTACGTGAACCTCGCCGGGCGCGAGCCCGAGGGGATCGTCCCCCCCGCCGATTACGAGAGCGTGCGCGACGAGATCATCGAACGGTTCTCGTCTTTGATCGATCCCGACGACGGGATGCCGGTCGTCGACCGCGTCTATCGACGGGAAGAGGTCATCGAGGGGCCCGAGGCGCACGCCGCCCCCGATCTCTTCCCCGTGTGCCGCGCGTACTCCTACGAGCTCTCCGATGGTCTCTACTCGCCCGCGATCCTCGACGACTATCGCGCGTTGCCGCGCGGGTTCCACCACATGGACGGGGTCTTCGGCATCTCCGGGCCGGGCATCGACCCGCGCTCCGGCCTGTCGGCGAGCCTCTACGACGTCGCCCCCACGGCCCTGTACCTCGCGGGGCTCAAGGTCCCGAAGGTCGACGGGCGAGTGCTGACGGACCTCCTGCCGGCCGATCTCGTGGCCGGTCGTCCCGTCGAGATCGAGGCGATGGATCTGCCCGCCGCGGGCGCGGGGGCCGAGGCCTCGCCGTACTCGGCGGAGGACGAAGCGCTCATCGAGGAGTCGCTGCGGAACCTCGGTTACCTTTAAATCCCAAGCTAGGACGCGACTCGACCAATCCCTAGAATGGAATCGCCCCGAACGGGTAGTCGCTACGCCAGAACGGCTTTAGCCAGCGGATAGGCAAGGGAAAGGGGCGACATGGCTACTTCGGCTGCCGGCAGGACGCCGGCTCAGACGTTCGCATTGGTCATCGGCGTGGTCTACCTATTGGTAGGCGTCGTCGGGTTCTTCGTAACGGGCTTCGACGGCTTCGCGGCCGAGCACGGCGAGAAGCTTCTGATCTTCCACGTGAACCCGCTCCACAACATCGTGCACATCCTGCTCGGTGTCGTGTGGATCGGCGCGGCAAGCAGTCATGACGCCGCGAAAGGCGTCAACACCCTGTTCGGCGCGGTCCTTCTACTCGTCTTCGTGCTGGGTCTGTTCGACGCCAAGTTCCTCGCCATCGACGGGCCGGGCGACCCGGACAACTACCTGCACCTCGTGACCGGCGCGGCGTCGCTGTACTTCGGCACCGCGGGGGCGACGGGCACGGCCGGAGCCCGCACCGCGTAGGCGAATAGAACGCATAACGGAGAGGCCCGCCGGACGCCCGGCGGGCCTCTCTCTTTGGTGCCCAATCAGGCTCGGCGCGGGAAATAGGTGACGAGGACAGAAGCCGGACTCACGCCCTTGTCTTGACGTCGCGCCTGCGTCAATGGTGAACTCTCATCGGGTCGTAGCAGCGTCTAAGTGGGGGGCTCATGGTGGCGGCGAAAAAGACCACGGGTCGACGGAAGTCCGCCGGGCGAAAGACCGCTGCCCGAAGGGCGTCGCGCAAGAAGTCCACAGCGCGCAAGAAGTCCACGGCGCGCAAGAAGTCCACGGCGCCCAAGAAGTCCACGGCGCGCAAGAAGTCCACAGCGCGCAAGAAGTCCACAGCGCGCAAGAAGTCCACAGCGCGCAAGAAGTCCACAGCGCGCAAGAAGCCCACCTCCGGGGATGGCGGCAAGCGGAGGCCGAGGCCAGGGAAACGGGCTACGCGAAGGAAGGCCACCTAAGATCGCGAACGAAATCGTGGATCCCCCTGCGGCCACCGAAGAGCAAAGTGTCACGGCCCGGCGTCTCGAGGCTCACGAGGACAGGATTCGCGAAGCCGCCAAGTGGTTGGTGGGAAGCTTCGCGGCGGTGGGGGCCGCGCTTATCGCGGGAAGCCAGCTATCCAGCATTGGGAAATGCCCGTCTGCTCCTCGAGGTCTCTCGAATGCGCGCGGCTCTGGATAGCGGTGGCCGGTGCAATTGGCGCGTTGCTGGGAGTCGTGTGGGCGATCTGGACCGGCGTGGGATTGCTCGCACCCGTTCGTCGTCAGCTAGGCGACCTCAAGGCGGACTGGAAGGCGGGCACGCCCATCTACGAGTACTTCAGAGCGAATCCCGCGCAACTTCAGGGCTTCGCGGATTTTCAAGCAATGGAGGACGAGGAGCGCGCCGCCTATAAGGAATTCGACGAGCTGAACGCACAGGTGGAAAAAGCGACGGGTCAAGCACTTAAGACTCTCGAACACCAGCTAGATAATGCCGAAATAAGGCTGAAGGATGTTCTCTCACGCAGCGACGACGTCGTCACGATCGCCAACCACGTTCACTATGTAAACCTCTTCAGGAGCGAAGCCCTCAAACGGCTGGTGCTCGGCGCGGGGATCTCCGCTCTCGGGATTGTTGCGTTCGCCTGGGCTGCGAACCCGCCCAGCTCCGCACCCTCAGCGGCTCTTAGCGGAGCAAACCTCGCCAACGCCGATCTCGTCGGAGCAAATCTGCGGGGTGCGGATTTGACAGACACCAACCTCACCGGAGCTGACTTGTCGGCCGCCGATCTCCGAGGAGCAGATCTTGACGGCGCCGAACTAGCCAACGTGACATGGTCCGGCACTACCTGCCCAGACGGAACGAATAGTGACGATGCCGCGGACAGCTGTGAAAACCATCTGCGAATCGTGGATTCCGGTGGCTCGTGATCCGGCCGCCTCTACTCTGGTGAGCGTCGATGGGCTACTTAGCAGAATGGCGTCAGCTTGCACCACCCCGGGACCTCTTGCGGGTTGATGTCACACGGATTGTTGGGGTCCGGACAGGCCGATGCCATGCCTACCAGCCCCACCGGGCTCAACGAGAGCGCGGCGACCACGGCCGCGACGAACGCCAGTCGTATCTTCATGTGCCCTCCCGAGATCGCTTTGCCGAGCTGCGAATATAGCGAAAGAGGGCTCAGACGCCTTGTGCCGCGTCGACGTCGTCGACCGCGAGGATCATCTCGGTCTCGCCGCCTCCCCGCTTCGCGACGTAGGCCGACGAGATCACGACCCCCGCGTCGCTCAGCCTCCGGCAGTACCGCCCCAGCTCGCCGGGACGATCGTCGAGCGTCGTCGTCAACACGGGACGCGTCATCTCGACCTTGAACCCGTTCGCGCGCAGGATCTCGCCGGCGTCCTCGCCGTCGTCGCAGACGAGGTGGATGACCCCGAAGCCGTCATGGTCATACGCACCGAGCGTCTCGATGTTGACGCCCGCGCCCCCGAGGAGCTCGCCTATGTCGGCGAGAAGACCTGGCCGGTCGTCGACTGCGACGACGATCTCCTCGAGCATGGGCTGACCTTACTCCCACGACGCACGCGACCGAAAGGGACTTCAGCCAGAGTCAGTGCGCGCCTTCCGCGCTGAACACCGCCCGCAACGTCCGCCACAAGATCCACAGATCGAGCGACAGTGACCAGTTCTGTATGTAGAACAAGTCATAGCGAACGTAGTCCGAAAAGCTCGTCTCGGCACGGCCGCTCACCTGCCACAAGCCAGTGAGACCCGGCTTGACCTTCAACCGGTTGCGCACCCAGTCGTCGTACTGCTCGACCTCGCTGGGCAGCGCGGGCCGCGGTCCGACCAGGCTCATCTCGCCGCGGACGACGTTCCACAACTGCGGCAGCTCGTCCAGCGAGTAGCGGCGCAGCACCTTGCCGGCCCCGGTCACGCGCGGGTCCTCTTTCAGCTTGAAGAGGAGCCCCGGCCCCTCCGAGAGGTGCTCGAGCTCGGCCCGCCGTGCCTCCGCGTCCGGCACCATCGTCCGGAACTTCCAGCACTTGAACTGCTCTCCGTCCCGGCCGGAGCGCGTCTGTGTGAAGAAGACGGGGCCCTTCGAGTCGCGCTTGATCCACAGGGCGATCAGTCCTAGGAAGGGCGACAGGACGATCAGCCCGAGCACCGCCCCCACCAGATCGAGAGTGCGCTTCAGGGCCTTCTGAGCCCGGTCCATTCCCGTGCGCCGCACGTAGAACAGCGGCACCCCGGCGACCGACTGCACGGTGATGCGGGACGCGAGGAGGTCGATCGTCCCCGACGTGATCTGAAGGTCGACGTCGACGTCGGCAAGCTCCCAGAACATCTGGTTCAACCGTCCGGTGTCGAAAGCGGATGCCGCTACGAGGACGAGCGTCGCGCGCTCGCGGCGGATGATGGCGTTGAGCTCGGCCGTTGTGCCGAGGATGACGTGCCCGTTCGCGATCTCCTCGCCCTTCGGTGCGAGGTCGTCCACGAAGCCCACGATGTGATAGCCGAGCCACCCCTCGCGCTCTAGCGTGCGCGCGACGGTCCGCGCCTCCTGGTTCGCTCCGAGCACGATGGTGCGCGTCGTGTCCCCGCCCCGCCGCCGCAGGAAGTGAAGCATCTTGCGGACGACGAGTCGCTCGGACCCGACGAGGACGAACCCCGACGCAAGCGCGAGCAACGCCCATCCGCGCGCGAGGTCGAGCGCAAAGATCGAGTCGGTGATGAAGATGACGACGGTCCCCGCGACGACGCCGTGGAAGACCTGCTTGAACTCGTTCACCGGGGTGAGCACCTGGCGCGGCTCGTACAACCCGTAGAGCCAGAAGAGCATGATCCAGACCGGAGTCGCGAGGATCGTGATGAGCGTGTAGTTGACGTCCCGCGCGGGGGCGCCGGAGAACATCTCGAAGCGGATCGTCGACGCGAGGAAGAGCGCGGCCGAGACGGCCATCGCGTCCGCGAGGACGCGTAGCGCTATGCGTTTCGCGCTGCGGCGCTGCAGAGGCTGGCGCGAAGCGTCTGGTCGTGCGTGCTCGATTCGAGGGACCGGCTGTGCCACGCCTGATCCTCCTAGAGGTAGCCGAGCCCGCGCAGGGATTCCTCGATGATGGCCTCCTCTTCCGCGGAATACGGCGACGACTCGTCCTTCGCCGTCGATGATAGTGGTGCGGCGGTCTCGATCGGCCGGTTACGGATCGCATCGTCCGTGAACGCGTCCTCGAGGACCGACCCGTCGAGGCCGGCAGGCACGCCGAGCCCCGCCTGGTACAGCAGCGTGGGCATCACGTCCATGACCGATCCCGACAGGCCGCCGGAGACCTGTACACCGGGGCCCGCCACGATCCCGATGCCCGAGGGGTGGTGCACCCCCCGGGGCAGGTGCGAGAGATCAGTGAACGGCTCCCGGTGGAACAGCTCGTCGTCGAGCTCGTAGCGATGGTCGCGCAGCACCGGAAGGACGTCGGGCGCGCCCTCGAGCGCGTCGCCGTCGAACACGTCCTGGGACTTGTAGACGCGATCGGTCGCGGGGGACCCGTCCGGCGCGGCCAGCTCTGTGAAGCGGCGCGCGAGGTCGTCCTTGATCGCCTCCAGCTCCGACGGCTCTACCGTCCCGTGGGTTTCGCGACCTTTGAGGTTGACGAAGATGCCTTGCTGGGGGATCGGCGATGCGAACGCGCGCGTGTTGGCCCAGTCGACCGCTCCGAACGTGCGGCCCTTTACGTCGCGCGCGAGCTTGCGCGGAAGGAATCGCTTCGCGACGGGAATGAGCTTGCGAACCGCGCCGGTCTGCATCGCCCGTCCTGCGCCCTTCAGGCTGAGGTAGCCCCACTGCGCGAGGAGCGCATTCGTGTGGACGCTTACCTGCCACGCCGTGAACCCGTGATCCGAACAGACGACGACTCCGCCGTCCGGGCCGGCGTAGTCGTCCAACAGCCCCACGATGCGATCCATGGCAGCGAAGCACTGCGCGATCGCGGGACGAAGCCGCGCGCCCTCCGCGCTTGCGTAGAGCTCGTCGCCCGGATCCATGTAGCGGTAATAGACGTGTTGGAGCCGGTCGGGGGCCTCGAGGACCGAGAAGAGGACGTCGACCGGAGCGGTCTCGAGCAGTCCCTCCAGCACCCGTTCGCGTTGCCGGATCGAGTGCAGCGCGCGGTCGCACAGGCCGCTGTCGCGCCAGTCCTGTTCGTAGTTGGCCGATACGTCGACGACGTAGCCGGGCGCCCACTGCTGGATGAGGCCCTCGAGCTCCGCGTTGCGCGCCCCGTCCGGCCCCCACGACGCGAATCCCTTCAAGTGCTCGCCGTAGCCGGGCGTCATCATCCCGGAGACCATCCATCCGTTCAGTGCACGCGGGGGATAGGTCAACGGCAGGTTGTAGACGCCGACCGTCGCGCCCTGGTCGTTCGCGATCTCCCACACCGTCGGCGCCTTGATCTTGCCGGAGTGCATGAGCTCCTGGCGCTCGTGCTGCGCGTGACCCTCGACGAACCCGTACACGCCGTGGCGTCCCGGGTTCACGCCGGTGGCCGCCGAGGTCCACGCGGGCGGCGTGTAGGTCGGCACGGTGGAGGTGAGCGTCCCCCAGCACCCGCGCTCCCG
>DATBND010000309.1:0-2049 GCA_036554505.1 Actinomycetota bacterium
AGGTCGTGCTCGGCCTGGAGACCTCGACCCTCGACGCGTCCGGTGAGCCGACGGCCCGCTGGGAGATGCGCTCGGTCACCGAGGAGGAGTTCCGGGAGGAGGCGGCGGCGTTCGTCGGCGACATCGAGCAGATCCCGCCGATGGTCTCCGCCGTCAAGGTCGGAGGCGAGCGGCTTTACGAGAAGGCGCGGCGGGGCGAAGAGGTCGAGCGCGAGCCGCGGCGCGTCGTGGTCTACGCCTTCGACCTGCTGGAGCTCACGCCCGGCGCGGAGCCGCATGCGCGCTTCGACGTCATCTGCTCGGCCGGGACCTACGTCCGCACGCTCGTCCACGACCTCGGTGAGTCCCTCGGCTGCGGTGCGCACCTCGTCTCGCTGCGGCGCACTGAGGCGGCGGGCTTCTCCGAGGCCGACGCGGTCCCGCTGGAGACCGTCACCGCGGACGCTCTTCGGCCGCCGCTGGACGCGGTCAAGTGGCTTCCCGGGGTGCAGGTGGACGAGGGTGGCGCCGAGATGGTGAGCCACGGGCGTCCGCTCGAGCTCGATCGCATCGAAGGCGAGGGCGGCCCCACCGAAGGGATGCTCCTGTCCATCGTGCACGCGGGCACGTTGCTTGCGGTCTACAGATGCGAAGGCGATGCGCTCGTCCCGCATCGGGTGTTCACTTAGATGAGACAGCTCGTCGGCGTCGACGCGCTCAGAGCGCCATCCGAAGGGACCTCGCTGACCATCGGGACCTTCGACGGCGTCCATCTCGGGCACCGCGCGCTGATCGGCCGGGCAGCCGCGCACGCGCGCGCGCTCGGCGCGGCCGCGGGAGTCGTCACGTGGGACCGCCATCCGAGCGTTGTGCTGCGCCCGGACCGCGTCCCTCCGCTCCTCACGACACCGGAACGCAAGATGGAGTTGCTCGAGGCAACTCAGGTCGATCTCGTCGCGGTGCTCCCCTTCACGAAGGAGCTGTCGCAGTGGCCGCCCGAGAGGTTCGTCGCCGACGTGCTGGTGGCGGGTCTGGGCGCGCGCCACGTCGCGGTCGGGCAACGATGGAGGTTCGGGCACAAGGCCGCGGGCAACGTCGAGCTCTTGACCGAGCTCGGGCGATCGCACGGTTTCGAGGTCGAGGAGGTCGAGCTCGCGCACGTCGACGGGGGAGTCGTGTCCTCGAGCCGCGTACGGCGCGCCGTCACCGAGGGCGACCTCGAGACCGCGGCGACCTTGCTCGGCCGCCCGTTCGACGTCGACGGCGTCGTGATCCACGGTGACGATCGGGGGGCCGGGCTCGGGTTTCCGACCGCGAACATGGCGGTCGACGCGGCGCTCGCCCACCCGCCGCGCGGGGTGTACGCGTGCTTCGCGTCTGTTCTGTCTGCTCGTCGAGACGACCCGACGCTCGACGGCGTGCGTCACCAAGCCGCGGTCAATGTCGGCGTGAACCCGACCTTCGGCGGCGATCCCGCGACCACGCCGCTGCGCATCGAGGCTTACCTCATGGATTTCGCCGACGACCTCTACGACAAGACCCTGCGCATCGAGTTCGTCGCGCGTCTACGGGACGAGATCGCGTTTCCCAGCCCGGACGACCTCGTGGCCCAGATGAAGAAGGACGTCGAGCACGCTCGCTCCGCCCTGGGAGGTCGCTAGACACCGCAGCTCCAAGGAGATCGCTGGGCTGAGTCGAATTACTCGGCGTGGGCAAAGTGGGGCGAAGCTTCCGCGCACTGGCGACGTCGATGGTCGTCGTCGTTGCTGCACTCGTTTCCGGCCCGGCCTCTCACGCCGCGCGCGAGCCCGGGCCGGGCATCCGGGGCATCCGCAGGTTGAGGGCCGAGACTCGGGCGGCGGTCCTCGATCTCGACCCCGCGGTCCGGCGCGCCTTTCGTCAGGCCAGACAGCTCGAAGAGCGAACGATCGACAACTACCGGCCTGTGAGCGACTTGAACGAGGATGGGACACGCGAGATCCTGGTCAGCCGCTGGGACCTCACCTCGGACCCCACGGGCACGACGATCTTCCCGAGCGGGACGTTCACCGGAACGGTTCTCGACGGTCG
>DATBND010000326.1:0-1777 GCA_036554505.1 Actinomycetota bacterium
GAGATCGCGGGGCGCGACCTTGACGGTGAGGCGACGCGGCTCCGGGCTTCGCGGGACGCGCTCGAGCGCGACCTCCGTCGCGTGGCGCCCGAAGCCATGACCTTCGGCGAAGCCGTCGAACGCCTGCCCAACACCACGGCGTTTGCGGTCGCAGGGCTCAGGGCCGAGACCGCCCTGATCGCCCTCGACCTCGACGGCGTCGCGGTATCGTCGGGCTCGGCCTGCTCGTCGGGCAAGGTGCGGCGCTCGCACGTTCTCGAGGCCATGGGGGTCGCCCCAGGGCTCGCGGAGGGGGCCATCCGGGTCAGCCTCGGCTGGAATTCGACGCAGGCCGACGTGGCGGCGTTCGTTTCGGGGTTCGAAAAGCTGACAGAGCGCCTATATAAGCGGAACGCGAACGCTGCATGACGCAGCGGCGTTGTTCCTGACCTCGTCAACCCGCGGCCCTTGAAGCCGTGAGCGGTGGGAGACCCAAATGCCTGCGGTGCAGGAAACGATTGATCAGGTGCGCCTGATCGACGTCGACCAATACAAGTACGGGTTCACGACGGACGTCGAGATGGACAAGGCCCCCAAGGGCCTGTCCGAGGACATCGTCCGCTTCATCTCGGCCAAGAAGGGCGAGCCCGAGTGGATGCTGGAGTGGCGCCTCGACGCCTACCGGCGCTGGCTCACCATGACCGAGCCGACGTGGGCGCGGGTGGACTACGAGCCCATCAAGTACAACGAAATTTATTATTACGCCGCGCCCAAGAAGAACGCCGCGCCGAAGACCCTCGACGAGGTCGATCCGGCCATTCTCGAGACCTACAAGAAGCTCGGCATCCCCCTGCGCGAGCAGGAGATCCTCGCGGGCGTGCAAACGTCCCGGGTCGCCGTGGATGCCGTGTTCGACTCGGTGTCGGTGGCGACGACCTTCAAGGAGGAGCTCAAGAAGGCCGGCGTGATCTTCATGCCGATCTCGGAGGCGATCCGCGAGCACCCGGACCTGGTCCGCAAGTACCTCGCCACGGTCGTCCCGGTCACCGACAACTACTTCGCGACCCTGAACTCGGCCGTGTTCACGGACGGATCGTTCGTCTACGTGCCGCCGGGCGTGCGCTGCCCGATGGAGCTGTCGACGTACTTTCGCATCAACGAGCAGAACACCGGCCAGTTCGAGCGCACGCTGATCATCGCCGACAAGGGCTCCTACGTGTCGTATCTCGAGGGCTGCACGGCCCCGAAGCGGGACGAGAACCAGCTCCACGCGGCGGTGGTCGAGCTCGTCGCCCTCGACGACGCGGAGATCAAGTACTCGACCGTCCAGAACTGGTACCCGGGCGACGCCGAAGGGCGCGGCGGGATCTACAACTTCGTGACGAAGCGCGGCGACTGCCGCGGCCGGAACTCGGTCATCACCTGGACGCAGGTCGAGACCGGCTCGGCCATCACCTGGAAGTACCCGTCCTGCATCCTGCGCGGGGAGGGCTCGCGCGGCGAGTTCTACTCGATTGCGGTGTCGAACGGCATGCAGCAGGTCGATTCCGGCACCAAGATGATCCACCTCGGCAAGAACACGACGAGCCGGATCATCTCGAAGGGCATCTCGGCCGGCAAGTCGCAGAACACCTACCGCGGCCTCGTCTCGGCTCACCGCCGGGCCTCGAACGCGCGCAACTTCACGAATTGCGACAGCTTGCTGATTGGCCAGGACTGTGGCGCGCATACGGTGCCGTACATCGAGTCGAAGAACGCCAGCGCCGTGGTCGAGCACGAGGCCACGACCTCGAAAATC
>DATBND010000345.1:0-7849 GCA_036554505.1 Actinomycetota bacterium
CGCTTCCTTCTTCGTGAGCTCGGCGACGTGGTCGGCCTCGCCGCCGAGGTACGCGGCGATCACCTCGGGATGGCTCTGGACCTCGGTGGGCACGCCCTTCGTGAGTATCTGACCGAAATTCAAGACGTAGACGTAGTCGCACACGCCGACGACGAGAGGGACGTGGTGCTCGATCATCAGCACCGTCAAGTTCAGCGTCTTACGAAGCTCTAGGAGACGCTCGCCCAGGGCATGCGCTTCGTCCGGCCCCATCCCAGACGACGGCTCGTCCAGCAGGAGGAGGTCAGGGTCGGTGGCGAGGACCGTCGCGATCTCGATCAGCTTCAGGGTCCCGTAGGGGAGGCCGTCGAGCTGCGAGTCGGCGAGGTCGGCGAGGCCGAGGAAATCGAGGACGTCCATCCCGTTCGAGCGGAGGCGGCGCTCCTCGCCGAACGACCGCGGCGAGCCGATCATGCCGGAGACCGCGCCGTAGCCGATGCGCGAGTGCTGAGCGACCATGCAGTTCTGCAGGACGGTCAGGCCGCGCACGAGACCGATGTTCTGGAACGTGCGCCCGATCCCGAGCGCGGTACGCCGGTGCGTGGGCAACAGAGAGATGTCGCGTCCGCGGTAGGTAACGGTGCCGGTGTTGGGCTGGTAGGCGCCCATGATGCAGTTGAACAGCGTGGTCTTGCCGGCGCCGTTCGGCCCGATGAGCCCGACGATCTCCCACTCGGGGACGTCGACCGTGACGTCGTCGAGCGCCACGAGCCCGCCGAAGCGGATGCCCATGTTCTTGACCTCGAGGACCTGGGCCACGTCAGGCGTCCTTCTCGTCGCCGTCGCTTGCGACCGGCTCAGCGCTCGATGCGGCCGCGGCGCGTTTCAACTTGGACAGGACCCCCGGTTTCTTCGTGCCCTTCGGCTTGTGGCCGTGATGCGCCTCGAACCTCTTGCCCCCGAGCCAGCGCGTCAACGGCGAGACCTGCTGCGCGATCCCCCCGGGGTACTGGATGATCGTTAGGAGCGCGAGGGCGGCACCGATGACGAGCGTGAAGTAGCCCTCTTCCCGGTGCAGCGTATCGCGGAAGAAGTGCTCGAAGCTCTCGGTGATCGTCAACAGATAAGGGAAGAGGGCGAAGAACGCCGATCCGATGATGACCCCGATGCGGTTCCCCAGCCCGCCGACGACGACCATGAGCACCCACAGCAGCGACGTCGCGAAGTCGAACAGGGACGCCTGGACCTGCGTCGCGCGGAAGCCGAACATGGCCCCGGCGATACCGGCGAACATCCCCGACATGACGAACGCGAGCACCTTGTAGTTCGTGACGTTGACGCCGTAGGACGACGCGACGGGCTCGGAATGCCGCACCGAGAGGATGGCGCGTCCGACCTTCGAGCGGAACAGCCTCCAGTCGACGAAGATGAGCACCGCCAGGACGGCGAAGCACAAGAACGCGTAGGCCGTGTCACCCGTGAACCCGTTGGGACGCGGTGCCGGCTGGCCCGCGCCGCCGCCGGTCAGCGCGGGGATCTGGAAGATAGAGCGCTCGGCCATCAACCCGTACGCGAGCGTGATCAGCGCGAGGTACAGGCCCCGGATCCGGAGCGCGACGAGACCGAGAAGCCCGGCTGCGATCGCACCGGAGAGGGCGGCGAGCACGAGCGCGATGCCGAACGACGACATCGGGCAGCTGTCGGTGACGCATCCGGCCTTGACGGTGACGAAGTACGCGGACACGAAGGCGGCGATGCCGACGAAGCCGTGATGCCCGAGCGAGACCTGCCCCGCGTACCCCAGGACGATGTTGATCGACAGGCCGATCATTGCGTAGATGGCCGCGAGTGAGATGCGAAACGCCCAGTAGCCGGGCACGAGGGCGGTGATGACGAGGATGCCGCCGAAGATCACGACGTGCACGAAGATGCGGGCGGCCCACCCACCGGGGGTGGGGGCCCAGGGCGCCTCGCGCTCGCGCTCGTTCGCGGCCGCGGTGAGCTCTTCGGTTGCGGGGTCGGCGGTCGTCGCCACTACGCCTCGCTCCCGAGGAGGCCTTGGGGCCGCGCCAGCAGGACGAGAAGGAGCGCGAGCACGAGCATCACGTCGGGGAGGCTCGGCACGATCTCCTGGATAGCCTTCTCGCCTATGTGGTAGTGGTTCGATGCCCACTGGGAAAGATTCTGGATGAGCCCGACGACGACGCCCCCGACGAACGCTCCCGGCAAGCTCGTCATGCCTCCGATAACCGCCGCCGTGAACGCGGGTATCAGCACTCCGGTCGTGACCACGCCCGGCACGAGGAGGCCCGCGATAGGCGCATAGAGGATGCCCGCGATCGCTCCCAGGAACGCGGCGCCGCCCCAGATGAAGCGCGATGTCCTCTCGACCCCGATCCCGACCACGCGCGTCGCGAACTCGTCCTGGGACGTGGCAAGGATCGCCAGACCGAGGTCCGTGCGTGAGAAGAAGTAGGCGAACACGATCGCGAAGAACAGCAGCGTGCCGATCGCGATCATCTCTTGGGGACTCACGACGTGAGCGAATAGCGTGAGACCGGACGAGAGGCCCTGTTCGTTGATGCCCTGGACGATGGGTTGGAGGGTCTTGACCTCCGGGAGGAACACGAGGATCTCGATCGCGATGCAGAACAATGCAAACGCGATCGTGCCGACGAGGAGGTTGATGCGCGAGGCGTTGAGCAGCGGCCGGACGAGGACCCGCTCCATCAGCAGCCCGATGAGGACGACCGCCACGATTGCTACGACCACCGCGAGTCCGAGAGGGATGTTGCGCTCCCCGAACTGCTCGGTGAGGAAGAACGCGATGAAGGCGGCCATCGTGCCGAACTCGCCCTGGGCGAAGTTGAAGACGCGGCTGCCCTTGTAGACGAGGACGAGCCCGAGCGCGACGAGGCCGTACACGGCGCCGCTGACGAAGCCGATGACGACGTAGGGGTTGGGGCCCAGCTCGTCGCCCCGGCCGAAGAAAAGAACGGCGCCGACGAGCGCCGCGATGACCCCTATGACCGTAGCCGTCCTCATGGGGGCTAGAAGTTACCTCGCGAGACGAAACGGCGCCACGGCGGCGTCCGTCTCGTCACGCGGGGTTGATGAGTCGATCTAGAAGTCGCTGACGAATGACTTGATCGTGTGCCAGCGCCGGTCCGAGCACTTGGCCTCGTTGACATGGACCTGGTTCGCCCCGAAATGGTCGTCCGGCGCGAAGTTCAGCTCGGGCCCGATGCCGTTCTTGAAGCCACGGACGCGCTCCAGGAACCAGATGAACCGTTCGCGCGTCAGGTTCTCGCCCGGCAGAGCAAGGAGCTTCCATAGCCCCTTGCCGACTCCCCACAGCGACCACATGAAGTCGTCCCCGCCGTTCTTCTGCGGGTAGAACTTGGCGACCGCCTTGCGGAAGTCGGGATCGAACTGATTCGACTGGAGCCAGGCCGGGAACGGTGCGAAGAACTTGGCCCCGTCGAGCGCGCCACCGGCGTCCGCGCAACCGACGTTCGCGACGGTGTCGAAGGTCATCGTGATCCCGACGCCGATCCACTGTGGGTGGTAGTTCTGCTGGCCTGCCGCCTTCAGCACCTGGAGGAACCACACCGGCGACGTCAGCACGTAGACGTTCTTGATCTGGGCCGCAGACATCTCCTGGACGACGGCCGCGGCGTCGGCCGTGTTCGCCTCCTTGCTGACCGAGCGGTCGTAGACGAGGTCCGCGCCCTGCTGGGACATGCCTCTCACGAACGCGTCGTGCGCGTCCTGGAAGTTCGGGGTGTTGAACCGCAGCATGCCGTTCTTCTCGGACTTTCCGCCGAGGTCGGAGACGAGCATGTCGGCGAGCAGCGGGCCCTGCTCGGGATAGGTCATCGATGACGCGAAGTAGTTCGGCAGCCCGGTGAGGCCGACCTCGGTGACCCCGGCGGAGAGATAGGGGACGCCGACCGACGCGGCGTAACGCGCGCACGCCTGGATCTGGTCGGTGCCGGCGCCTCCGATGAGGAGGAACACCTTCTCCTTCTCGACCATCTCCTTGCAGACCGCGACCGCTTGGGACGGGTTGTAGTTGTCGTTCTTCACGACGACCTCGACGCTGCGACCGAAGATCTTCTCGCCGAGCGCGTCGGCCCACTTGAAGTAGAGGTCCTTGCCCTTGTCGAAGCTGTCCGACGGCACGGGGGCCGCGCCCGTCAGCGGAGCGTGGATGCCGATCTTGATGCTGCTGCTCGTCACTCCGGTCGTGACTCCGCCGGTCGGCGCGCCCGGCGGGTTCGGTCCGTCGGGAGTCGTGCCGCCGTCGCCGCCGTCGCTGCCGTCACCCGTCCCGGTGCCGGTGCCCGTCCCGGTCCCGGTGCCCGTGCCCGTCCCGGTGCCCGAGCCGAAGTCGGAGCCGGTCCCGGTGCCCGTGCCCGTCCCGGTCCCCGAGCCGAAGTCGGTCCCGGTGCCGCCGCTGGGGTTGATCACCTCACCCGTGAGCGGGTTGATGCCGCCGGCGGCGGACGAGAAGTCTTCGGACACTCCCGGCTTCTGGCCACACGCGGCCGCGACGAGAAGCATCGAGCCCACCGTGATGATCCCCGCAAGTCTCTTGGACCGACTCATCATCAACCCCTTTTGAAGATCGACTTCAGTTTTCCGGCAAAGCTAGAGAAACCTTGTCCGACCGCTCCGAGGGCGGCACCAACGCCCCCCGAGCCGGGCGTCTGCGTACCCGCGTCGACCGCTGCGCCTCCGTTGCGCGCCGCGTTCAAGGACTTGATCTGCGCGAGCACGCCGTTGGGCCTCACGCCCGTCGTCGCCTCGATCACCACCGAGCGAACCATCGAGAAGCCGATGATCCCGGCGAGGATCGCGAGCCACATGTACATCGGGAAGTCCTCCGGGTTGTTCGCCGGAGCGTCCGCGGCGACCGGATCGAGCGTCTCGGTCTCGGTGGCGGTGTCGTCGTCGGGGCCGCTCACCGGCGTGTCGCCGACGCCCGTCCCCGTATCGCTTCCGAAGTCGGACGTCCCGCTGCCGAAGTCGCTCGTGCCGGAGCCGAAGTCGGTGCCCGTGCCCACGCCCGTGTCGACGGGGTCGTCGGGGTCGACGGGCGGAGGCGGCACCGGCGTGGCCGGCGCGGTGGACTTCAACGACGTGACGATGCCCTGCTTGTCCTCGGGGCCCACGAGCACGACGCGCCACGCGTCCTGGCGCTCCGGGTTGTCGGGGTCGTAGTTCTTCGGGGGATTCGGGACCAGGAGTATCGACGTCTGCGTGGTGCCCGACGCCCACTTCTTGGCGAGCGGCGTCAGGTCGAACTTGTAGACGAACTCGGTCGCGTCGTCCTGGCCGAGGGGGTCGTCGGCCCCCTTTACGTCGGCCTCGGTGCGCTTCGCGACGGGGTCCGTGCTGGTGCACTCGTACTTCGGGAGCTCGCTGTACGGACGGGCCGAACCGCTCCCGAAGAAGTCGGTGACCTGGCACGCCTTTAGCTCGACGTCCGCGGCGTTGATCGGATCGGTGCGCTCGCACTCGTCCTCGGGGCCCGGCTGGCCGTTGCCGTCCTTGTCGTAGCAGCCGGCCTTCGCCTCGAGGAAGGTGACCTCGAACTTCGAGATCTTCGAGCCGATCGGCACGAGCGAGAAGTCGAAGTTGACCGCCGAGACCTTGTCGGGGGTGCTGTAGTCGCCGGCGACGACCTCGACCGGGAGCCGCCCCTGCGCGCACGTCTGCCCCGGCGCCCCGAGGTCGCCCGGCGCGGTCGGGCAGAACGGGTTGGGGCCGGTGACGGTGTGGGTGTTGCCGACGGGGTCCTTTACCTCTTGGACCTGCTGGGTCTCCCAGTACCACGCCTGGCCTGCGACCGGGGGCTCGGACACGCCCTTTGCCTGGGACGTCTTCGCCAGCGACGGGAGTGGCAGGATGAGCGCGCCGGCGACGATCACGGAAGCGACCGCGGCGACGCGCCGCAACGCGAACGGACGCATGTTTGTCACCTTTCGATTCAAGCTGATATCACCCCTGGATCGGGCCCCGGCCACAGCGATTACGGTCGGGTTATCCCTTTCCTCCCTGAGCTTCGGACACTAGCACCACCCCGTATTAATGAAGGGTTTGCTACGCTCGCCCGGTGAAGCGTCTACGGGCGGTATGGCAGTCGTTGTGGGCGGACGTGGACCGCAGGGTCAGGCTCGGAAGGATCCTGGGCCTCGCCTTCGTCACGGGCGGCTTCGTCGTCATCGGGGTGGCGTGGAACGGCGCGGCCGGCATCAACCTCCGCATCGACAGCCAGTTCCCCTACCTCCTGTCGGGCGGTTTCCTCGGCCTCGGGCTGATCGTGACCGGCTGCACGCTCCTCTTCCTCGCGACCGTCCGGGCCGAGCGCACCGTCCTCACCGACAAGTTCGACGAGATCAGCACTCTGTTAGGCCGCAACCTCAACCGGCTCCAGTTCTCCGCCAACGGAGCGGCCTCGACGAACGGCCAGGTCGTTGCCGGGACGAGCGTCTATCACCGGGCCGAGTGCCGCATCCTCCAGGGCAAGCAGGGCCTGACGACGGTCACGGTCGAGCAGGCCGACGCGGAGGGGCTGAAGCCGTGTCGGGTGTGCAGCCCGCCGGTGATCGAGCGCTCCGAGGAAGAAGAAGGAGCCGAGGCGTCCGGCTCGGGCGAGCCGGCGGCGGTCAGCTCAGGGGACGAAAAACCAGCCCCGTAATCGCCTTCGGCCAGAAGTAGCTCGCCTTCTGGGGCATCCGCTCTCCCGAGGTCGCGACGTCGACTATCGCCGCGGCGTCGAGCGCCTTCAGCAGGACCCCTGCGGCCCAACCCTCCGATTCGACGAGACGCCGGATCTCGGCGGGGTCCTTCGAGAACGAGAGCTCGTCCACGCCCTCCGGAAAGAGCTCCGGGAGCACGGCCTCGTGCAGGGCGACGACGTCGAGGCGGCGCCACGCGGGATGCCGCTCCCCGGTGCGGGCGACGACGTCCGCGTCCGATGCGCCGCACAACCACGAACCGCCGGAGGTGACCAGCACGAACGGGTGGTCGTAGGGAGCGCTCTCGAGCGCGGCGGGCGGGTCGGCGGCCAGCGGCGTGGCGTGCCAGCGCGCGGCGCGCGCGGCGATCTCCTCGGCCGGCGTCGAGGCCTTGATCGCCCGGTTATAGGGAAGGACCTCGAGTTCGGCCGCGTCGGCGTCGACGCAGAAGCACATGATCGACTCGTGCCCGGCTCCGTCGTCTCCCTCGGCAATGCGCTCCTCGTGATAGGCGAGGGCGGTCTCGTAGCGATGGTGCCCGTCGGCGATCACGAGCGGGCCGTCGTGCACCGCGCTCGCGAGCAGGTCGACCTCGGCCGGCGCGTCGACGACCCATAGGCGGTGCAGGACACCGGCGCCGTCCTGGAGCCGGCCTACCGGTGGCCGACCCTCGAGCCCGTCGTAGAACGGCGCGAGCGCGCCCATCGCGCGATAGATCGCAAAGATGGGCGAGATGTTCACGGGACATGCGCGCATCAGCGCGAGCCGGTCCTTCTTGGGTCCGGGCATCGTCCGCTCGTGCGGAAGAACGCCGTCGCCGAACGGCTCGAGCGTCAACGCCCCGATGCAACCGATGACGCGCCGCGGGGTCCCGTTCCGGTCATGGAAGTCCTGCCGGTAGACGTATAGCGCAGGCTCGGGGTCCTCGGCGAGGGTCCCGTCCGCGCGCCACCGGGCGAACGTCGCGGCGGCCGACGCGTAGCGCGCCTCCTCTCCGCCTCCCTCGGCGCGCGGCAGCTCGAGCCGCACGGCGTTGTGCGGATCGCGCTCGTACAACGCCGCTTGCTCGTCGGGGGATATGACGTCGTAAGGGGGACAGGTGAGGTGCTTCAGGCTGGGCGCAT
>DATBND010000381.1:0-14687 GCA_036554505.1 Actinomycetota bacterium
CCTTGAGCGCGTTCGCGAGCCGGCACACCTCCTCGTGGAGATCCCTGTACGTGACGGTTCGCGTCTCGCCCGGCTCGCCGATCCAGTGGTACGCGACACGGTCGCCCGCGCTCTCCAGATGGCGATCGAGGCAGTTGTGCGCTGCGTTGAGGCGCCCGCCGACGAACCACCGGTGATGCGGTGGATCGAGATCGGAGATCTGCTCCCACCGCTCGAACCAGTCGAGGCGCTCGGCCTGGGAGGCCCACCACGCGTCCGGGTCGCGTTCCGCGTCCGCGTAGATCGAGGGGTCCGACGCGTTCGCCTGGTCGGTGAACTCGGAGGGAGGCTCGAACGTCCGGCGTTCCTCGAGGAGCGCTTCGATCGTTCGCTCGACGTCCTTGTCGCCCTCGGCCATCTGCCCCTCCCGGTCCGTGTGGTGCGGCGGTCTGACGCGGTCGTCTGCGCCAAACGCTACCCCGATCGGGCCGCCCGCCCGCCTGCCACAATGTTCCCGTGAAGACGGACTCGGCCGGCGTTCGTGGGACCTCGGGACGAGCGCGCGTCGTCGCAGTCCGCGATGGCCGAGCCACAGAGCGAGCCGACAGGCTCGCGACCGAGGAGCCGATGGAGATCCGCGCCGCGGGGCCGGGCCAGGAGCCGGTCTCCGTCGCGGTGACCATGCGGACGCCCGGGAACGACTTCGAGCTGGCGGCCGGGTTCTTGTTCACGGAGGGACTGGTCGATGCGGGCGACGTCGGCCGGATCAGCTATTGCGACACGCTCGAGGGTGACCAGGACTACAACGTCGTCACCGTGCGGACGCGTGGCGCGTTCCGAACGCCGGCGTCCCGCCAGTTCTTCGCCGCGTCGAGCTGCGGCATCTGCGGGAAGGCGTCGCTCGACCAGGTCGAGGTCCGGTGCCCGCAGCTCCCGCCCGGCCCGGTCGTCGCACGATCGGTCGTCACGTCTTTGCCCGACGCTCTTGCGCGCCGGCAGAAGGTCTTCGACGCAACCGGTGGCCTCCACGCGGCCGGCCTCTTCGACGAGACCGGTCAGCCGATCGCGGTACGCGAGGACGTCGGCCGTCACAACGCGGTCGACAAGCTCGTCGGCGCGCGCGTGCTCGCGGGCGAGGTGCCGTTGTCGGGCTCGGTGCTGATGGTCTCGGGCCGCGTCGGCTTCGAGATCCTTCAGAAGGCCGCGGTCGCCGGCATCCCGATCGTGTGCGCGGTGTCGGCCCCGTCGACGCTCGCGGTCGACGCGGCCGAGCGTCTGGGCGTCACGCTCGTGGGCTTCCTGCGCGGCGAGTCGTTCAACGTCTACGCCCATCCGGAGCGCAGCGATCTCGATGGCTAGAAGCAAACCCGAAAAGCGGCGGCGAAGAGAGAGCGCTCAGATCCCGACGTCAGGCGCGCACTCATCTTCGTGTTGGCTGACTAGTCACAATTACTCAGCGATTTGGCTATGACATTCCGCGGCAAATAGGACACTCACGCAATTCTTGCCTTGACATCAGTCACATCGACCGTCACAGTCTGCGATCTTGAAGCGGGGCAAGCTCAAGGACGAGTGGGAGGCGGAACTCATTGGCAGAGGGCCCGGTCCTGACTCGTGGATTCGAAGGCGACCTGACGCCCTGGGAACACGGGGCAAACGTGCCCGCAGTTCGCCGAGGCAACCGACCCCACCGGCGGACGCAAGTTCGTCCGCTCTTTGATGTCGTGCAGGTTGGACTGATGCACTGCTTGAGCAGCCCGCCAAAGGAATTGTACGCCAGGCCGCAGCCTCCCGGGCTGAGTCTGTGATCGCTAATCTTGCTCTGTGGTTACCGCCCCCGCCGGGCGCGTAATTCAAGCCGGAGTGGAATGAGATTGAAGACCGTGATCGCACGGGTATTGAGACGGATCGCCGGAGCCCTCAGATGGGCTGGCCGAACTCTCATGGGTCTCGTAAAGGCGGCGTTGATTGCAAGCGTCGCCCCTGATCCGTCATGGGCCGTGCAGGTCGACGAGATGTCTCGAATGGAACAGGAGCCTGCCGCGAGGTCCAACGATTCCGAGGGCGGACCTCACCCTCCTGAAGATCCTTCGGACTAGAGTGGCTTCACTCGACTAAGAGCCCTTCTCTACGCCTTCCCGAGGTGGCCGTCCAGGATGACAGCGGATTTGTTCGCGCTCTCAAGTTGGTTAGTCGAGTCGAACTCTGGCTTCTGGGCACGTCTCTCTCCGTGGCGCGCTCGACTCCGACCGTTCTCCCGACGCACCGTAGGGCGGCCACGCCTCACCTCAACGGCGAAGGTTGCGCGTCCATGGATGCGACCTCGCCTGCGGCGTCCGCTGACGACGGCGCGACTGGCGTCCCTTCGACCGGTCAGCGTCGGAACGGCTTCACCGCTCTACGTCGCCACTTCGGAGACGCTGTTCGACCAGAGGACTTCGAGGCATTCGTGAAAGCCAGGACGCCAAGGCAGCTCAACAAGGCGATGCACCGTCTGATCGAGCAGCGCATTCAGAGCGTACAGATTTCGCGTGATTCGTTTACGGGTGCGCCGCCGTCCTTGGACGAGGCGATGATCGAACTCAAGGGCCTCTCGGAGCCCACCCCCGACGACGACCTGACCTAGGCATCAGATCCCGGGCGAGCCCGGACGTACCTTCTTGTAGCAGTGAGCCCTCCGGCAGACGGCCTCTGTCCTTCTAGCGAGCGGCGCTTCGTGGTCAAGGCGGCTCCGGTGGCGCTTCGCTCCTTAATTCTTTCGGCTCGTTACTCATTCCTTGTGATCGGTCTCGCCCGCGAGCAGGTCCAGCGCGTGCGGCAGAACCGGCAGGAGCGCGGCGAGGCCCTCGCGCACCGCCTTGACGCTTCCCGGCAGGTTCACGATGAGCGTGCTGCCCGCGCTGCCGGCCACCGCGCGCGACAGAGCGGCATGGGGCGTCTTCTTGAGGCCCTCCGACCGGACGAGTTCGGCGAGGCCGGGCGCGTCGCGCTCGATCACCCGTCGTGTCGCTTCGGGCGTCACGTCGCGAAGCGCAAGGCCCGTCCCTCCGGTCGTCACGACGAGCGCGGCTCCTCCGGTGATTGCCGCATGCAACGCGGAGGTGATCTCCGGGATGTCGTCGGGCACGGGCGGCCGGTGGCCCACCTCGAATCCGGCGTCGCGGAGAATCTGCACCGCGGTCGGGCCGGACTCGTCGGAGCGCGTCCCCTCGGAGACCCCGTCCGACACCGTTATGACCGCGGCGCGACGAGGCGCGCTCACGCGTCCATCGCGTTCAGGTAGCCGCCGTCGATCACGACGTTCGTCCCGGTCATGTATGACGCGCGATCGGATGCGAGGAACGCCACGACGTCGCCCAGCTCCCGTGGCTCGCCGTATCTGCCGAGGGCGATCCTGGCCTCGCTGCGAGCCCGAGCCGTGGCGGTGTCGACGCCGGTCGCAGCGCCGAGGTGCTCGTCCAGAGCGCGGACGCGCGGCGTGTCGATCCTTCCGGGCGCGACGCACAGGGCCCGGATGCCGTGGGGGCCGAGCTCCTTCGAAAGCGTCTTGGCCATGCCCACGATCGCCGGACGCAGCATGTTCGAGAACATGAGCTCGGGGATGACCTCCTTCGTGGACGACGAGGTGATGAACAAGAGACAGCCAGACCCGCGCGCCTGCATCGCCGGGACGACTTGCTTCGCGAGCCTCCAGAACGCGGCGGTCGTCAACGCGAACGCCGTGTAGAGCGCGTCGTCGTCGAGCGCCTCGAAACGTCCCGGCTGTGGCCCGCCGGCGTTGGCTACGAGCACGTCGGCCGGGCCGAGCTCGGTGGTCACGGTGCCGGCCGCGGACACGACGGCTTCGGGATCGGTGACGTCGAGGGGAACGGCCAGACAGCGCGCTCCCGTCGTCGCTTCTATCGACCGCGCCGTCTCGGCGAGCTCGTCTGTTCGCCGCGCGCTGACGGCCACGACGGCCCCCTCGCGGGCGAGCGCCTCGGCGCTCGCCCGGCCGAGGCCCGACGACGCGCCGACGACCCACGCGACCTTTCCGCTCAGGCCGAGATCCATCAGGGCTCCGTCCGTGCGATCAGGAGTCCTCCGTCCCGACCCACGCGGAGCCGTCCTCGTACACCTCGCGCTTGAAGATCGGAACCGTCGCCTTGATCTCGTCGATCATCCACCGGCACGCGTCGAGCGCTTCGGCCCGATGCGCCGCCGAGCACACGACCACCACGGTCGGCTCGCCGAGCCCACAGGTGCCCGTGCGGTGCAACGCGGTGACCGCGTGCAGGCGCCATTTGTCCGCCGCGGCGCGCGCGATCTCGTCGAGCCGCGCGTCGGCGAGCGGGACGTGCGCGTCGTACTGCAGCTCGGTTACGGCATCGTCGCTCCGGCCGGGCACGGCTGCGCTCGAACGCACGGTGCCGACGAAGACCCCGATGCCGCCCGCCTCGGTCGTGGACGCGGCTTCGATGGCCGCGCCGACGTTCAGCGGCTCGCCCCGCATCCCCGTGATGATCCGGGGCGCCGGGAGTCGCGGCGTGCTAGCCACCGATCATCGACATCGACCGCGCGGGCGCGACGAAGTCCGGCCGGCCGATCCGGTGGCCGGCCCATTTCGCAGCTACGCAGTCGCGCGCGAGGGCGGCGATCGCATCGTCGTCCGCCCCGGCGCGAAGCGGTGTCTTCAGATCGGTCTCTTCGAGCGCGAACAGACACGCCATCAGATGCCCGTCGGCCGTGAGGCGCAGCCGGTTGCAGCTGTCGCAGAACGGCTCGGTCACCGACGGGATCACCCCGATCCGCCCCGGAGCCCCGTCCGCGAACGAGTAAGTGGTCGTCGGCTCGTGCGTGGCGGCCCCGCCGCGCTCCAACGCAAACGTCTCCTCGATGCGAGCGATCACCTCACGCCCGGCGACGACTCCGGACTCATTCCACTCGGATTGGGCGTCGAGCGGCATGTACTCGATGAATCGCACCTCGTAGCCCGTCTCGCGCGCGAGGCGAGCGAAGTCGACGACCTCGTCCTCGTTGTGCCCGCGGATGACGACGGTGTTGATCTTCACCGGCGTGAGCCCGCATTCGGCCGCGACCTTGATTCCATCCATCACCTCGTGCAACGCATCGCGAAGGGTCATCTCGGCAAAGCGATGACGCACGAGCGAGTCGCACGACACCGTCACACGGTCGAGCCCCGCGTCGGCCAGGGCGCGCGCATGCGCCGCGAGAAGGAACCCGTTGGTGGTTATCGAGAGGTCGAGGTCGGGCCCAATCGCCCGTAGCCGCGCGACGAGCCGGGCGACGTCCCGTCTCACGAGCGGTTCGCCGCCGGTCACCTTGATGGAATCGACCCCCGACTCCACGAGGACGCGTGCAATGCGCTCGATCTCCTCGAAGGTGAGGATCTCGGATCTGTCCATCCACGGCAGCCCCTCCGCCGGCATGCAATAGCGGCAGCGGAAGTTGCACCTGTCGGTTACCGAGATGCGGAGATCGGTCGCCACTCGGCCGAAGCCGTCGACGAGTGGGGGGCGCCGGGTCGACGCGGTTGCACCGGGCATCAGCCCATAGTTACACGCCCGCGCGGCGCGAGCACCTACTTGTATCCTCCCCGGCGTGAGAATCCTGGTGCTCGGTGGCGACGGTTACCTCGGCTGGCCGACCGCGATGCATCTCTCGGCCGCGGGCAACGAGGTCGCGGTCGTCGACAACTTCCTCCGCCGCGCGATGTCCGTCGAGCTGGGGGCCGGCTCCCTCACGCCCATTCAGTCGCTCCAGGAGCGAGTGAGGATCTGGAACGAGATCTCGGGACAGGACATAGAGGTCTTCGTCGGCGACCTCACCGACCCTCAGTTCGTCGATCAGGTGTTCTCGTCGTTCCGGCCGGACTCCATCGTCCACTACGGCGAGCAGCCCAGCGCCCCCTACTCGATGATCGACCGGCGGCACGCGGTCCAGACCCAACGCAACAACGTCGAGGGCACGCTCAACGTTCTGTTTGCGATGCGCGACATCACGCCCGACGCGCACCTCGTCAAGCTCGGGACGATGGGGGAGTACGGGACGCCGGACATCGACATCGAAGAGGGCTTCATCACGATCGACCACAAGGGCCGGCGCGACACGCTGCCGTTCCCGAAGATGCCCGGCTCGATGTACCACCTGTCCAAAGTGCACGACTCGCACAACATCCATTTCGCATGCCGTGTCTGGGGGTTGCGGGCGACCGACCTCAACCAGGGCGTCGTTTACGGGATCCGCACCGACGAGACCGATCGCGACGAGAAGCTGTGCACGAGGTTCGACTACGACGAGGTCCTCGGCACCGCGCTGAACCGCTTCTGCGTCCAGGCCGTCGTCGGCTATCCGCTGACCGTGTACGGCAAGGGCGGGCAGACCCGGGGCTTCCTCAACATCGTCGACACGATCCAGTGCATCCGTCTCGCGGCCGAGAACCCTGCGGTTGCGGGTGAATACCGCGTCTTCAATCAGTTCACCGAGCAATGGTCGGTCAACGACCTCGCGGCGCGGGTGCAACGTGTCGGCGAGGCGATGGGCATAAATGTCGTCGTCGAGTCGCTCGAGGACCCGCGCATCGAGGCCGAGGAGCACTACTACAACGCGACCCACACCAGGCTGCTCGAGCTCGGCCTGCAACCGCACCTGTTGACCGACGAGGTCGTGGCGCACCTCATCGAGACCATTCAGAGGTACAAGGACCGCATCCTGCTCGGCCCTATCGCGCCGAAGACCCGCTGGGACCCGCGCTAGCCGTCTACGCTCGCTCGGCCCTCGGCAGCATCACTTCGTTCGCGATGATCTTTATCGCAGCGGCGGCCGGGATCGCCATCAGCGCGCCGAAGAAGCCGAGCAGCGAAGCGCCGATCAGGGCTGCCAGTAGCACGGCCGCTGCCGACACGTCGACGGCCTTGGTCATGACGCGCGGAGCGATGACGTAGTTCTCCAGCTGCTGATACGCGAGGAAGAAGGCCGCCGTAGCGATGCCCTGGGCCGGCGACGCGAAGAACGCCACGACTGTGGCCGGGACGGCTCCGAGAGTTGCGCCCACCAAAGGCATCAGGTCCGCGATCGCGACCCACAATGCGAGTGCGACCGGATACGGCACCTGCACGATCACGAGGAACGTGAACGAGACGACTCCGGCGATCAGCGAGACGATGATGTTGCCTGCGATGTACGCGCCGATCTTCTCCAGGATCGGATCGACGAGCTCCTGCACGCGTTTCCGCTTGGTCTTCGGGACGAGCTTCAACGTGCCCGAACGGATCCTGCCGAGGCTCAGCAGGAAATAGATCGTCAATACGACCACCGTGAGGAAGTTGAAGAAGCTCGAAGCGACCGAGCCCGCCACGCCGAGGACCTGGCCCAGCGACCCTCCGATGATCGACGGCGCGTTCTGTGTGGCGTCCCGGAGCTTCGTTGCTATGTCGTTCTCTTGGACCCATTCCTGGACGATCGGGTACCTATCTGACAGGTCCTGGACGTACTCCGGCAGGTTCGTGGCGAAGCTTCCGACCTGGCGGACCAGCGGGGGGATGACGGCCGCGATGAATCCCGCGATGAACAGAACGGCGATGGCGAAGATGGCGGCGACGGCCTGTCCACGCGAGAGCCGCCACTTCTCGAGCCTTCGCACCGCGGGATCGAGGCCGACTGCGAGGAACGCGGCGACGAGTACGAGAACGAGGATCGACCGCACGCGATAAGCGGCGTAGGCGAGAAGCAGCACCCCGAGGACGGTGAGCGTCACGCGGACGGTCGCCCCTATGGAGGGGCCGTCGCTTCGGGCGGCCATGCGCTCAGTCTAGGAAGGGAGGCTCTGCCGAAGCCGGATATGCGAGGGCGCGCAGGATACGCACGAGAGGACAGAGAATCCTCACGAGATGAGACGGACGCCGACATCTGCATTTGCCGGGGCCTTGCTTATCGTCGCGGCGCTCGCCGGATCGTCGGCGAGCGCGGCCCAAAGCGTGCCGCGCTGTATGGGCGAGCGCGCGACCAAGGTGGGGACCGCGCGCGGCGAGGCCCTCACGGGCACGGAAGGGGACGACGTCATCGTGGCGCGCGGGGGCGACGACCTCGTGGATGGGCGGGGCGGAAACGATCTCGTATGCGGGGGCGCCGGCGATGACGACCTCGACGGTTACGAGGGCCACGACCGCCTCGCCGGCGGGCGGGGCGCGGATGAGCTCGTCGGTGACGGCGGGGGCGGCGGCTTCGACGAGCTTCGAGGCGGCCCGGACGATGACACCCTGGAGGGCGGAGCCGCGGACGACATTCTCCACGGGGGCACCGGAGTCGACACGGCGCTCTACGTCGAGCCGGCCGGAGCCATGCAGATCGATATCGGCGCGGGCACGGCGACGGGCATCGACGGCGTCGACACCTTCGAGGCCGGGACGATCGAGAACGCAGGGATCATGACGCTCGGCTATTGCCGGCCCTACGACGATCACGTGGTCGGAGACGACGGGCCGAACCTGCTGTTCGCGGGCGTGGGCAACGACACGCTGTCGGGTGGCGGTGGCGACGACGTCATTCTCGGGGGGCAACCTGTGCCGGCGAACAACGACATCATGTGCATCACCCAGGACGGCAACGACACGATCCACGGCGACGCCGGAGACGACGAGGTCCACGGACAGGGCAACGACGACACGCTCGACGGCGGAGAAGGCACCGACGCGCTCTACGGGGGCGCGGGCGCCGACTCGTGCACCAACGCGGAGCGCGCCGAGGAGTGCGAGAGCTAGCTCAGCCTCGGCGGACCGGCTCGGCGGGACGCCCAGGGACGCGACGGCGGACCGGCTCGGCCGGACGCCAGAGGTGGCTAGTCCGGCGGGATCATGAACTCGTAGGTGGTGCCGACCTCTTCGAATCCGAGCTTTGCGTACATCTCCTTCGGCCAGTCGTCCGCGTCGGCGATGAGAAAGACGAACTCGGCCCCGGTCGAGAGCGCCGCCTCCAGCGCGTTGAGGACGACCGCGTTCGCCAGGCCGCGTTTGCGAAACCGCTCGATGGTCGCGACGTCCTCGATCTGCGCGGTCCCGCCCTCGAGGTAGAGCTCGCACATCGTGGCGATCTCACCGTCGACGAACGCACCGAAGCGCCGGACCGTCACGTTGTCCTCGACGACGGCCCTCGAGGCGATGATCTGGTGCAGCGTCTCGGGCTTCGTCCCGATCTGTGGAAGAAAGCTCACGAGCGCGTCGGCGCGCTCCCCGCTCGACATCTCGACGACAGGAGTGGGTGGGACCGGAGGGGGCGCGCCGGTCAAGACCATGTACACGAGGCGGCCAACCTGCCATTCGATCTCTTTGAACCCGTGCGCCAGGCGCGCGCCGGTGGCCTCGTCGTCGACGGTGATCTTTCGATGGCGCGATGCCGCCGGCCACGGGAGACGCTCCACGGTCTCCGCTATCGCGGGGGGAGGAGGAGGGTCGTCGGCCTCGATGCGCGCGAAGTTCAAGTCCCACACGAGCGGGAGATCGGGATTGGAGAGGAAGGTCCCCCACTCGAACGGCACGCGCACGGGCGCGCAGCGGTCTTGGAGCCGGTGGGTCATCTCGACCGCCCGGGCCAGCGCGACGTTCAGCTCGGTCACGACTCGAGCGCCTCGAGCACCGCGTCGGCGACCTCCGTCGTGGTCGAGGGGGTGCCTGTGGGATGGAGGTCGCCCGTTCGGATCCTTCCACCGGCGAGCACGCGCGCGATCGCGCCTTCGAGGCGACGCGCCTCCGCGCCCAGCCCCAAGTGGTCGAGCATCAACCCCGCCGACAGCATCATCGCGATGGGATTTGCCAGGCCCTTGCCGGCGATGTCGGGGGCCGAGCCGTGCGTCGGCTCGAAGACGGCGTGCTCCTTGCCGAGGTTCATCCCGGGCGCGAGCCCGAGCCCGCCGATCAACCCCGCGCAGAGGTCCGAGATGATGTCTCCGTAGAGGTTGGGCAGGACGATGACGTCGAGCTCGTCGGGGTGCCAGACGAGCCACATCGCGAGCTCGTCGACCTGCATCGCGTCGAAGCCGACCTCGCGGTACTCCTCGGCGAGGCGCATCCCGGCGTCCAGCCACACGCCGTCGGAGAACTTCATGATGTTGGCCTTGTGCCCGATCGTCACCTTCCGGCGACGTTGACGCTTGGCGAGCTCGAAGGCGTAAGCAACGATCGCCCGGGAGGCCGAGATCGAGATCGGCTTCACCGACACGCCCGCATCCGGTGCGAGCGTGAAGTTGTGCATGTACTTCAGGTAGCCACGCAGCTTCGAGGTCTCTGGCGTGCCCTGTTGGAACTCGATGCCCTCGTACAGGTCCTCGGTGTTTTCCCTGACGACGACGATGTCGATGTCCTGGTAGCGGGACGTCACCCCGGGGAACAGGCGGCACGGACGAACGCTCGCGAAGAGGTCGAGCTCCTGGCGCAGCGCGACGTTGATCGAGCGAAAGCCCGTGCCCACCGGCGTCGTGACGGGCCCCTTGAGGGCCACCCGGTTGCGGCGGATGGAGTCGAGCACGTGGTCGGGCAGTGGCGTGCCGTGGCTCTCGATCGCCGGGAGGCCGGCGTTGTGGACCTCCCATTCGATCCCCGCGTCTAGCGCGTCGACCACGCGCCGGGTCGCGTCGGAGACCTCGGGGCCGATCCCGTCTCCGGGAATCAGAGTTATCTGCGGCATTGCCTCACAATATTCGGGCGAGGCGGGGCAACTTTTCTAAGGGTTCGAACGTCTTAGAGAGCGCCAAGCCCTCGCGTACGTCCTACGGCTGCCGCGAGCCTGGCGGCCGTATCGTTGAAGACCGTCGCCGCGACGGCGCGGCGTGCATAAGGGGGCAAGCGGATGACGCACAGGTTCTCGGTCGCCAAGACCGCCGTTGCGATGCTGGCGACGATCGCTTTGTTTGGTGGAACTCTGTGGGCCCCCGCCGGCGCCCAATCGAGTCAGCCGCCGGACTGTCCCGAGGCCAAGCCCGTGAGCGAGCTGTCGCGCGGGATGATGACCACCGGCTGGACCGTGTCCGAAGGGACCGAGCCCGAGCAATTCAGCGCCGAGGTCCTGGGCGTGCTCGACGACGGCATCGCGCCGGGCCGCGACCTGATCGTGGTGGAGACCCACTCGCCGACGATCGACCGCGTCGGGGGCATCTGGTACGGGATGTCGGGCTCGCCGATCTATCACGACGACAAGATCGTGGGCGCGATCTCCTACGGCCTCGCCTACGGCCCTTCGAACCTTGCCGGGGTGACGCCGGCGGAGGACATGAAGGACCTCCTCGACTACCCGCCGAGCGACGAGGAGTCGAGGGTTGCGGCGAAGTCGTATCCGAGCAGCGTCGAGATGTCCGAGAAGCAGCGCCGGGCGATAGCGCGTTCGGCCGGCACGCGTCAGAGCGACATGGGGAGCGAGTTCTCTCAGTTGAAGCTCCCGGCCGGCATCTCCGGGCTAGGGACGCGCGGGATGTCGAAGGTCGCCCGCATGCTCGACCGGGAGAACGCTCCGTTCATCCCCTACGCCACATCGGCCACCGGAGCGGAACAGACGACGTCCGGAGGAGAGGTGCACGCGGGGGACAACTTCGCGGCGGCCCTCTCGTACGGAGACATCACGTTCAGCGCGGTCGGTACGACGACGATGGTGTGCGACGGCAAGGTCCTCGCGTTCGGCCACTACTTCGACTTCTCCGGCGACACGTCCCTGGGGAGCAACCAGGCGGACGCGATCACGATCGTCGACGACGATCTGTACGGCCCGTTCAAGCTCGCGAACATCTCGCGGGGAGTCGGGACGTTGGACCAGGACCGGATGGCCGGAGTGCGGTCACTCGTCGGGCCCCTCCCGGACGTGGTGCCGATCACCTCGACGGTGAACTCACTGAACAACAACCGGTCGCGCACCGGGCAGACGTTCTCGCTCGACGACGACTACCTCGCGTTTCTCACCTACTACCACGTGTACTCGAACATCCTCGTGACGATGGACGAGTACAGCGAGGGGAGCGCCGAGATCTCGTGGACGATCGAGGGCACGACCGATGGAGGGCACGACTGGTCGTTCGAGCGCTCGAACTTGTACACCTCGCGTTACTCGATCGCAGACGAAGCCCCGTACGAGCTCTTGAGCGACATCTACGCGCTCCAGAACAACGACTTCGAGGAGGTGCACTTCACCTCGGTCGAGTTCGATGCCACGGTGCGTGAGGAGATGCGCCAGTACCGCCTGCGCGGCGTGAAGGTGGCGGTCAACGAGGACGACCTGCGACACTCGAAGCGCCTGAAGGTCAAGCCCGGCGACGTCATCACGATCCAGGAGGTCTTGCACCCCCTGACCGACGACGGCGAGAAGAATCCCGACAGGTCGCAGGACCAGACGATCACGCAGACCATCGAGGTCCCCGAGGACATGAAGCGTGACGGCACGCTGGAGGTGACCGGTGGGGCGTCGGATTACCAGAGCAGGATCTGCCTCTACCGGCCGCGCCGGTGTGACACCGAGGACGAAGGCGTCCCGTCCACCTTCGACGAGTTCATCGAGGCGCTCGAGCAGCGCGCGCACAACAACGACGTGATCTCTCGCATCACCCGGGGCTCCCGGAAGATCCTCACGGAGCAGATCACGACAACCGACCGCGTGGTCGAGGGCCGTCGCTCGATCGATATCAATGTCCGCGGCGACCGGGACCGGCGTCACGGCCGCAAGGGCAGGAGCAAGGGCAGGGGCTTCGGGGAGCCGATCGACTAAGCGGCGGTCCACACAACGTTTTCGAAGAGGGAGCCTTTCGGGGCTCCCTCTTCGCGTCTGCGGTTATCGCGTTCTTTCCCGCGGAGGGGCGCGCTTGGTATGAATCGCTAACCGAGTCCGCGCGCTATCGAGAGCGCTCGGCCGCCGACCGAAGGGGGATCCAGTGGCGCAATCCGTCTCATCGCGCTCCAGCGGGCTCGACGGTTACTTCCGGATCACCGAGCGCGGGTCGACCGTGAGGACCGAGGTCATCGCCGGCTTCGCGACGTGGCTCACCATGGCTTACATCCTCTTCGTCAACCCGCAGATCCTCGGGGCGCTGCCGGACGCGGACGGGACGCAGCTCGCGTTCGACCAGGTCCTCACCGTGACTGCGCTGGTGGCCGGGCTGGCGAGCCTCGCAATGGGCCTCTACGCCAACTATCCGTTCGCGATCGCGGCCGGCCTCGGATTGAACGCGTTCGTCGCCTTCACGCTCGTAGCCACGAACGGCCTGACGTGGCCCCAGGCCATGGGCGTGATCGTGATCGAGGGCATCGTGATCACCGCGCTAGTCCTCACGGGGTTCCGAGAGGCGGTCCTGAACGCGATACCGATGGACCTGAAACGGGCGATCGGCATCGGCATCGGCCTGTTCATCGCGTTGATCGGGTTCGTCAACGGCGGGATCGTGGTGCGGGGGGCCGAGGGAGGCCCGCTCGTGTCCCTGAACGGAGACCTCCAGACGTGGGGCGTCGCCGTGTTCGTCTTCGGGCTCATCCTGACGTCGACGCTCGTCGCCCGGCGCATGAAGGGCGCGCTGTTGATCGGGATACTGAGCTCGACGGTCGTCGCGACGATCATCAACGAGATCAAGGACGGAGCCGTCTGGCAGAACGGGATCGCGGCGATCCCCGAGAAGGTCTTCGCTGCGCCCGACTTCGCTCTCGTCGGGGACTTCTCCCTGGACGTGTTCTCGGTGCTCGGGATAGGCAGCGCGCTGGCCGCGATCCTCGCCGTGATGCTCTCGGACTTCTTCGACACGATGGGTACCGTCGTCGGCGTGGGAGGCGAGGCCGGCCTGCTCGACGACGAGGGAAAGCTTCCCGGGATCAAGCGAGTGCTTCTCGTCGACTCGGTGGCCGCCGCCGCCGGAGGCGTGGCGTCGGCGTCGTCCAACACGACCTACATCGAGAGCGCGGCGGGCGTCGCGGAGGGCGGGCGCACCGGCCTCACTGCAGTCGTCGTGGCGGTCCTGTTCCTCGCATCGCTGTTCATCTCGCCGATCGCGGGGGTGATCCCGCCCGAGGCAACCGCGCCGGTCCTCGTCATCGTCGGTTACTTCATGACGACCCTGGTGGCCGAGATCGATTGGTCCGAGCCGGGCATCGGCATCCCCGCCCTCCTCACCGTCACGTTGATGCCGTTCACCTTCAGCATCACCAATGGGGTCGGCGCGGGGTTCATCGCGTTCACGGCCATCGCCATCCTGCGGGGCCGGTGGAAGGACGTGCACCCGCTGATGCTCGTCGTGTCGGGCGTGTTCGTCTGGTACTTCGTGCGGGGCCTGCTCGCGTAAACCGCGGCGCTGCGCTCGTTGATCCACCTCCTTGGACGCGCGCGCTCATAGCATTCGGGCATGAGCCTCGAGGAGCCGGCCCCGTCCGGCGATCTGCCGCCGCTGCTGGTCGTCGCGCTCGGCGGCAACGCGATGCAGGCCCCCGACGGAGACGACTCGGTCGACTCGGACTGGGAGCGGACGATGGCGACCGCCGACCGCCTCGTGCGGCTGACGCTCGAGGGACACTGGCGCCTGGTCGTCACGCACGGCAACGGTCCCCAGGTCGGCAACCATCTCCTTCGTAGCGAGCTCGGTCATGCCGAGGGAGGCCTTCCGCTGCTGCCTCTCGAGGTGTGCGTCGCAGACACCCAGGGGGGCATGGGCTACATGTTGCAGCAGTGCCTCGCGAATGCGTTCAACGCCGCGGGGG
>DATBND010000387.1:0-1845 GCA_036554505.1 Actinomycetota bacterium
CCCGCTGTTGGCCGCGCTCGCGGTCCTCGTGGTGGGCCGGGTAAGGCGGTCGGTGCTCGCGGGCACGGGGGACGACCGCGCCTCGCCGGGGCGCGTGTGGTGGATTGCGTGGGGTCTCTTCGGCGCCGCGTTGCTGGCGACGAGCTCGTTCGCCGGGCACGCGGCCGTGGCCGAGCCGCGCGCGTTGTCGATCGCGAACGACGTCGTGCACCTGCTGGCGGGGGCCACCTGGTTCACGGGCATCGTGGTGCTCGCCGTCGTGCTCCCGGACGGATGGGCGGGCCAGGACGCAGCCGCGCGGATCGACCTGTTGTCGCCGGCGGTCGTGCGCTTTTCCCGAATCGCGCTCATCGCGATCGGAGTCGTCGCCGTCACCGGGACGCTCAACTCGTTCTTGGACGTCGCAGAGCTCGACGACCTCGTCGACTCGGCCTACGGGAGGACGCTGGCGCTGAAGATAGGCCTGTTCCTCGCGGTCCTGGCGCTAGGGGGGATCAACCACTTCTTCCTGCGAGCCCGCCTCGAGCGAGCGAGGGCCGAGCGCGATCCGCGCCGCGCCCCGGGGCTCTTCCGCAAGACGATCGCGGCCGAGCTCGTGGTGGCCCTGGGCTTGATGGGACTGAGCGGGATCCTCGTAGGCCAGGCCCGCACGAAGCAACGCGTGGTGGAGCAGCCGGCCGGCCCGGACGTCAGCTCGCCGAGGAGACCCTGAGCACCCAACCGCCGAGCGCGCCCATCACTATCGACAGCCCGAGCGCGATCACGACCGACGTCGTGGTCGGAGCGAGGCCGGGACCGCCCCGGCCGCTCGCGAGCTGAGGGTCGCCTCCTCCGTCTCGACCGCCGTCCGCTTGATGGTGGCCGCCATGGCCCCGGCCCCCGTGCCCCTTGCCGTGCTCGCCGCCGGATCCATGACCGTCGCCGTGCCCGCCGGCCCCATGGTCGCGTCCGGAGTGGGCGCCTCCCGAGTGGTCGCCGCCGGTCAAGTGATGGCCGCCCGTGTGGTCGTCGGAGCCACCCGCGTGGCCGTCGTGCCCATCACCGGCACCGCCGCCGTGGCCGTGGTGACCATCACCGTCACCATCGCCGTGTCCGTCGTGCCCGTCGTCGGCCCCGCCTCCGGTCCCATGACCGTCGTGACCTGCGTGGTCTGCGCCGTCGCATGCCTCGCCCGACGTGACGTGGAACGAGATCGACCCCTTCGTCTCGCCGGTCGCGCCGGCGAATCCCTTCGCGACGTAGACCGCGGTGTAGTGACCGGAGGGCGACTGGGCGATACCGACGTCGATGCGGCTGCCGAGCACCTGCTCGTCGCCCGAGTCCACCGCTCGGCCGCACTGGTCGAACACCTGGAGCGTCGAGCTCGGGTCGAGCGGCTCGGAGAACGTGACGCTTACGCGCGAGGGCGCGCTTTGAACGGTCGCGCCGTTGGACGGATCGGATGTGACGTAGGTCGGCGCGGCCCCCGACGCGAACGCGGGGAAGGCGGGCGCGGCGAGCAGGGCCAGCGTGCCGAGCGAGACCAGGGCCTTTCTCACCAGCCCAGCTTCGCGCTTATCGGAGCGCGCGCGATCAAGGGTTCTCACGTGTCCAGGGTTCGCCTCCGCGGGGTCCTCTCCTGCGGGAGGCGCGTCGCGCGTGGCCCCTCCACGGGCCAAGTGACCCGAAATGACCACGCGCGTGGCCCCCGCTCAGAGAGGCTTCGCCCGGCCCCAAAGGGCTACCCGACGGACGCATAAAACCCTTCCATCGGGCTATCGGATTTCGCGCCCTTCCGGCCTACGCTCCTGACGTGGTCTGCACGCGGGGGGACCACCCAGGAATCGACTTCAGAAGCGAGGAGCG
>DATBND010000075.1:0-11994 GCA_036554505.1 Actinomycetota bacterium
CGAGGTTGATGAGCAGACCCGAGAGGTTCCCCTTGGCCCCCGCGAGCGTCCGGGTGAGACGTGACGCTTGGATCAGCGTCCCGCGGAGGTTCTGGGTCTGGCCCTCGAGCGCCTTGTCCAGCTCGACGATGAGCGCGCCGAGCGCGCCCGGCTCGCCCTCCGAGCCCGGCTGGATCGCGTCGAGCAGCTTCTTCAGCTGCCTGAAGGTGTCGTCGAGCTCGGCCGGGATCTGCGTGCGGTCCAGATCGAGGACGGCGCCGTCCTGCAGCGCGGCACCGCCCGTGTACGCGGGCTGGAGCTGAACGAAGCGGTCGGAGATGAGAGACGGCGGGATGATCTGCGCGGTCGCGTCGGCGGGGATCTTGTACTTCTTGTCGATCTCCATCGTGACCTTGACGCGCGTCCCGACGGGCTCGACGTCGAGGATCGTCCCGACCGGAACGCCGAGCACGCCGACGTCGGACTTCGGGAACAGCCCGATGGCCTTCTGGAAGTAGGCCGTGACCTCGTAGGTCTCGTCCTTCTTCTCGTTGGCCGTGTAATAGAGCCCGGCGCCGCCCGCGAGGAAGAGAACGACTACGAGGGTTGTGAGCGGCTTGATGTACTTGCTCATGGCGAACACGTCGCGCTCAGTACGAGGGCGCACGAGAAGATGTCGCCCCACCGGCCCTGGGTGAATACCTTTGCGAAGTACCGCGACGATGCGCCGGCGTACTTCAAAGCAACGTCGAGATGCTCGACGTTGCGGTTTAGGACGACGAGCGCGTTGTGCAGGTTCCCGAGGATGTTGTCGAGCTGCGCGCGGTGCGTGCGCACGAGGTCGGCGAGCTCGCCCGCCATCAACTCTGTGCTGGCGAGCAGCGTCTGGATCTCTTCACGCTTCTGCGCGAGCGTCGCGAGCACGGTGTTCGAGTCGTCGATCAGGCTGTTGATGTCGTCGCCCTCGTTCGCGAGCAGCTTCGTGAGGTCGTCTGCACCGGCCAGCAGCTGACGGAGCTCGGGCGCGCGCTCGTTGAGCCCGGCCCCCAGCTTGTTCAGCCCGGCGAGGGCGTTGCCGAGCTCGCCGCGGGACACGCGCACTAGCTCGGTGAGCTCGACCAGGAGCTTGTTGAGACGCGGGCCGTTGAGCCCTTCGAGGACCCCGGTGCCCTCGTTGGCCGCCTGGAAGATCTGGTACGGCACGGACGTGTTCTCGAGGGGGATGGTGTCCCCGTCTTCCAGGAACGGGCCCGGCCCGGCCCCGTCGATGTTGACGAACTTCGTCCCCAGCAGGGTCGCTAGCTTGATCGACGCGGTCGCGTCGTGCGGGATCTGGATGTCGTTCTCGATGTCCATGCTGACCAGCACGCGATCGCCCACGAGCTCGATCGAGGAGACCTCGCCCACCTTGATGCCGGCGACACGGACCTGGTTGTCGGTGGTGAGACCGATGGCGTCCGAGAAGTAGGCCTTGAGCTCGTACGCCTGCTTGAGCTGGGGGATCTTGTTGATCGAGAACGCGAACACGGTCCCGCCCGCGATCAAGAGGATGGAGAGGACTCCGATCAGGATCGGGTTGCGCTCGCGGAAGTTCTTGATGCTCATCGAGCGTCACCGCCGACAGGAACGCCGCAACCGCCGAGGCCGGTCTCGGGGCAGAGGTTGACGACGTAGAGCGTCCACCACTCGCCGTAGGACTGCGACCTCGCCGTCGCCAGGAGCACCTCTTTGAGGTTCTTGGCGATCTTGTCGAGCGGGGCGAGGTTGTCGTTCACGATGCTCAAGATGATGTTGAGGTCGCCGATCTCCTGGTCGAGGTTCGCGCGGTTGCGAGTCAGTATCCCGCCGAACTTGGAGCTCGCAGTGTTGAGCTCGTCGACGACGCTACTGATCGTGGGCGTGACTCTCGCCAGCGAGTCCATTACCTCGCTGAAGCGACTGAGCGATGTACGGATGTCACCCGACTGACGATTGAGGATCTTCGTCACCCCATTGAGGTTGCCGATCAGACGCGCAAGTCGTTGGTCGCGCGCCGTCAACGTGTTCGAGATGTCCCCGAGGTTGCCGAGGATTCCTGCGAAGTCGCCTTCGCGTCCCTTGAAGACCTTCAACACGGCGCGCGCGACCCGGTTGATCTCCTCGGGGTTGGTCGATTGGATCAAGGGACGCAGATTCTCGAAGACCGTGGACAGGTCGAGGGCCGGAACCGTGTTCTCCACCGGGATCGTGTCGCCGTCGGCGAGTACCTCGTCGCTCGGCTCTTCCGGCTCGACGAGGTTGATCACGCGCTGGCCGAGAAGGTTGCGGTACTTGACCTCGGCGACGGTGTTCTCGGGGAGGTAGTCGACGTCGCCCTCGAGTTGCATCTCGATGTCGGCGATGCCGTCGGCGACCTCGAAGTGCACGACCTTGCCGATGGTGACTCCGCCGATCTTCACGGGGTCACCGTTCAGGATGCCGGTCGCGTCGGAGAAACGGGCGGTCACCTCGTAGGTGTCGTTGAACAGCTGGATGTTCCCGATGATGGACGCGAGCCAGAACGTCACGAAGATCGTGAAGAGCGTGAACGCGGTGAGCTTCACCCCGGTGCTTCTCATGGCCTAACCTCGAGCTCGGGAAGGATCCCGCCGGCGAGGGCCGGCGCGTACAGAAGCCGGTCGAGCGCCGTCGCGTCGGTGATGCCGATCGATTCGTAGTCGGCGGCCGCGAGCTCCTTCTTTTTCTTCTTACGAGGCTTCGGCTGCTCGCCCGGCGCGTATGCGCCGCGGCTCTCCACCACGAGGTTGTGGACCCGCCAGCAGCGGCCGGGCACGACCTCTCCCTCGGCCTTGCCGGGCTCCGTCGTCGCCTGGCGGAACCGGCACGTGTGGTTGAGGTTGCGGATCCAATTGGAGTTGAACCGGGGGAGCTGCGTCAGGAGGCGGTCGAGGTCGTCGGTGCGTGCCGCGAGGAGGCCGATGACCGTAGCGCCCCGGTCGACGATCCGAGTCAGGTTCCCGAACTGAGCGACGAACAGGTCGGAGACCTCGCGCAGGAGCTCGGGGGCCTTGCGCAGGTTCTCGGCGATCAGCGCGCGGTTGTCGATCGTGAACGCGTTGAGACGGTTGAGGTAGCCGAGCGCGGTGAGCAGGTCGGGCGACACTTGGCGCAAGATCTTTCCGGACGCGGCCAGCTGGTAGATGCCCTTCTCCAACAGCTCACGCCGGCGGTTCAGCGGGGTGAGCGCGTCGTTGCCGCGCACGATTCCCTGGATGACCTCTCCCTCGTGGCCGATGAAGCCCTCGGTGAGCGCGGTCAGCGCGCCGGACAGCCGTTCTGGGTCGATCGCCTGCAGCACGGGCAGGCCGGTGTTGAGGATCGTCTCGACCTCGAGGGGGTCGAGCGTCTCGTCCATCGTGATGACTTGGCCTGCCGCGATGTTCTCGTCGGAGGGATCCTCCGGATAGAGGAGCTCGAGCCATTTCTCGCCGAAGAGCGTCTTGGCTCGGATCTGCGCGCCGACGTTCTCCGGGATCTGCGAGATCGCGTCCGGCTGGAGATTTAGCGCGACGCGGCACACATTCCCCTGGTCGGTCTGGCGGACTTCGATGTCCCCGATCGATCCGACGAGGACGCCGCGCTCCTTCACGTCGCCGTTGGTGCGCAGGCCCTGTCCACAGATCTCGAACTCCGCGTAGGCAGTCACGTAGGTCTTGTGGATCGCGCCCGTGAGGACGAGCCACGTCGCGCCGACAGCCCCCGCCATGAGCGCGAGCGCAAGCAGGCCTATTAACGCGTGCCGCAGCCTGATGATGCTTCTGCCCCCCTAGTTGACGAGGACCGGCCGGGTGTTAACCGGCAATACGAACGGTGTCCGTGACTCCCCACATGAACGCCGACATCATGAGGTTGAGCACGTTCACCGCGACGATTGACGCTCGGATCGCCTTTCCGACCGCAATCCCCACACCCGACGGACCTCCACTTGCGTTGAAACCGTAGTAACAGTGGATCAAGGCAACCGTGACCGCGAACACGAGCGCCTTGATCAGCGAGTAGACGACGTCTATCCACGGTAGGAACAACGAGAAATAGTGGTCGTAGGTGCCCCCCGACAGGCCGAGGAATTCCACGACGACCAGCTGGGTGGCGATGTACGAGGCGAACAACGAGATCAGATACAGCGGCATGATCGCGATGACGGCGGCCCAGATCCTCGTCGAGACGAGGTAGGGGACCGGCCTCACGGCCATGACCTCGAGCGCGTCGATCTCCTCGTTGACGCGCATCGCGCCGAGCTCGGCCGTGAACCCTGCGCCGACCTGCGCCGCCAGCGTCACCCCGGCGATGAGCGGCGTGATCTCGCGCGTGTTGGCGAAGGCAGACACGAACCCCGTGAAGGCCTCGGCCCCGATCAGCTGAAGGCCCTTGAACCCCTCGAGGCCGACCTGCGTACCGGTGAAGAACGCCATGAAGAAGATCACGCCCGCGGTACCGGCTCCGACGATGAGCGCTCCCGCGCCCAGCGTGATCTCCGAGACGAGACGGGCGATCTCGCCGCCGTGGCGGAACGCAAAGATCATGTCGCCCAGCGACTTCGCCATGAAGGAGAGTTGCTCGCCGATGCTCGCGAGCCCGTCGATCCCGCGATTGAGGATGCGACCGGGGATTGCGACTGTCTGTCCGAGCCTTCCAGCTTGTGTGGCCAATAGCTCTCCCTATCCGAACTTCTGCGGGACGATGGCGAAGTACAGCGACGTCAGAATGAAGTTCACGAAGAAGATCAGCATGAAGGTGACGACGACCGCACGGTTGACGGCGTCGCCCACGCCCTTGGGACCGCCCTTGGCGTAGAAGCCGAAGTACACGGCCACCATGGCCGCGACCAGGCCGAAGACGCCTGCTTTGAGGATCGCGACGAAGAGGTCCGCGGTCTGCGCCAGGAGGCTGAAGGAGGCGAGGTACGCGCCGGGTGTGCCTCCCTGGATCACCACGTTGAAGAAGTAGCCGCCCGCGATACCCGCGACCGACACGAAGCCGTCGAGCAACATCGCAACGAAGACCGCGGCCCAGATGCGAGGCACGACGAGGGTCGCCACGGGGTTGACGGCCAGGACCTCCATCGCGGCGATCTCGTCACGAATCTTGCGGCTGCCGATGTCGGCGCACATCGCCGACCCGCCGGCTCCGGCGATCAAGAGGGCGGCGACGATGGGCGCGGCCTCACGGACGACGGCGAGGACCATGGCCGCGCCGGTCTGTGACTCGGCCCCGAGCTGGCGTGCGACGTTGCCCACCTGGAGGGCGATGGTGGCGCCGAACGCGATCGACACGAGGACCGCGGGGATCATTGCGACGCTCGCGATGAACCACGACTGGCGGACGAACTCGCGCCACGGGTAGGGCGGCTTCCACATGATGCGAAACGCCTCGAGCGTGATCGCAAACATGTTGCCGGTCTCGGTCAGCACGTTACGAAACTGCTTCATGTCCCGCTATCTCCGGTCAGGAGCTCTTCTTCCTGCGCCCGCCCGGCGCGACGGGCTCTCCCTCCGGCGGGGCGCCTGCCGCACGCTCCATCTCCTCGGTCTCCGCCGCGGTCTTCCCCGAGGTGCTCTGCGCTTGCTGCGCGCCGTCGCTCTTCACCGAGTCCTTCTCCTCGGACATCCCGATCGGGCCTTCGGTGTCCCCGGCGAGGAACTGCCGCACCACCGGGATGTCGCTCTCGAACATCTCGCGCGCGGGCCCGAAACGGACGAGGTTGCGCCGGTAGAGCATGCCGATGAAGTCGGCGACCTTTCGGGCGGTCGCGATGTCGTGGGTCACTACGATGAACGTCGCTCCGAGCTGGCGGTTGAGGTCCATCGTCAGCTCGTTGAGGAAGGCCGTGCGCACGGGGTCGAGACCCGAGTCGGGCTCGTCGAATAGGACGATCTGAGGATCGAGCACGAGCGCACGGGCCAGGCCGGCGCGCTTCTTCATCCCGCCGGAGATCTCACCTGGGAGCTTCTTCTCGGCCCCCGTGAGGCCGACCATCTTCAGCTTCTCGGTGACGATGTCGTTGACCTCGCTCTCCTTCTTCTTGGTGTGCTCGCGAAGAGGGAACGCGACGTTGTCGTAGATGTTCATCGAGCCGAACAGCGCGCCGTCCTGGAAGAGGACACCGAACTTGCGCCGCACCTCGTACAGCTCTTTCTCGTTGAGCGCCGGGACGTTCTTGCCGTCGATCCAGATCTCACCGCGGTCCGGACGGAGAAGGCCGACGAGATGCTTGAGGAAAACGCTCTTGCCCGTGCCCGACGGGCCGAGCATCAGAGTGATCTTGCCCTTGGGGATGTCGCAGGTGATGTCCTCGAGCACGGTCTGAGGACCGAACGACTTGGTCAGACCCTTGATGCTGATTTCAGTTTCCGGCATATCCCCCCACCCAGGGTTTCGTTCGTGACACGCAAGCCGTTCCGGCTGCGCTGCCGGACCGGTGCAGAAGCGTACTCCCTGAGGGGGGTGAGCGCTTCCGGCGGGAAGTGGGGACGCCCCAGTGTGAGCGGCCGCGTGGCGTTACGGGTGACGGGCTTAATATCCGTCCACCGTGGACTTCAGAGACACTCCCCAAGAGGCGGAATTCCGCGCCGAGCTCCGTTCGTGGATCGACGCGAACCTGCCGGACGGCTGGCGAGACCGACCTCCTACGGGCGGCCGGCTGGACGAGGCGACGTCGAAGGAATGGGCGCGAAAGCTCGCTGCCGCCGGTTATGCGGGCCTGACCTGGCCGAAGGAGTTCGGGGGGGCCGGCGCGCCGTACACGCACCAGGCGATCTTCCTGGAGGAAAGCGCACGCGCCGAGACGCCCGAGCACATCGGCGTCATCGGCCTCGGCATGGCGGGCCCGACGATCATCGCCCACGGCACCGACGAGCAGAAAGCCGCGCACCTCGGAAAGATCCTCTCGGGCGAGGAGGTCTGGTGCCAGGGGTTCTCCGAGCCCGGCTCCGGCTCGGACCTTGCGTCGCTGCGGACCAAGGGAGAGCTCGACGGCGACACGTTCGTCGTCAACGGACAGAAGGTGTGGTCGTCCTTCGCGCACATCGCCGACTACTGCATCTTGCTCGTGCGGACTGACGCGCAAGCTCCCAAGCACAAGGGGATCACCTATCTGCTCGTCGACATGCACTCGCCGGGCGTCGAGGTCCGGCCGCTGCGACAGATCACGGGTGATCCGGAGTTCAACGAGATCTTCTTCAACGACGTCCGCGTGCCGCGCGAGAACGTGCTGGGCGAGATCAACGACGGATGGCGCGTTGCGATGACGACCCTGCTGCACGAGCGAGGCACGCTGGGCTTCGCGCTCACCGCTCGTCTCGAGGTGATGGTGCGAAAGCTCGTGCAACTCGCGAAGGAGACGCGCGTCAACGGCCACCTCGCCTCCGAAGACCCGTTGTTCCGAGATCGGATCGCTCAACATTGGATCGACCTGCAAGGTCTCCGCTTCACCAACTACCGGTCGTTGACCAAGCTCGTGCAGACGGGCGTCCCGGGCCCGGAGGGGTCGATCGCGAAGCTGCACTGGTCCGAGACCAATCAGCGGCTCGGCAAGCTCGCGCTGGAGATCCTGGGCCCGGCGGCCCAGCTCGACGCGGAGGGCGGGGCGTGGAACGGCTTCTGGCAGTACCACCAATTGCGAAGCCGCGGCAACACGATCGAGGCCGGGACCTCCGAGGTCCTCCGCAACATCATCGCCGAGCGCGTCCTCGGCCTACCCAGGAGCAGATAGCACTCATGGACTTCGCATTCACCGAAGAGCAGGAGATGTTGCGCAGCCAAGCGCGCTCGTTCCTCGAGGAGAAGTTCCCCGCGGACCGCATCGCGGAGATCGCGACGACGGACGACGTCGGCGGCCAGGACATGGCCTGGCGCGAGCTCGCAGAGCTCGGGTGGATAGGGCTTTCGGTCGCCGAGAGCGACGGCGGCGCCGGCATGTCGTTCCTCGAGGAGGCCGTGCTCTTCGAGGAAACCGGCCGAGCGCTCTATCCCGGCCCGTACTTCTCGACGATCGGCCTGTGTCTGCCGTTGCTCTCCGGAGACCTCTTGGGCGCGGTGCTGTCCGGCGAGCGCGCGGCAACCCTCGCGTGGGCCGAGCCGTCGTCGCCGTACGGCCTCGCGCACGTCGACCAGCTCAGCACGAAGGCGGAACCGAGCAACGGCGGATGGGCGATCACAGGAGAGAAGCACCTGGTCCCGCTCGGCGCTCACGGAGGCGCCGTCCTGGTGGTCGCCGTGGCGTCCGAGGGGGCCGGAGTGTGGGCCGTCGAGCTGGATTCGGATGGAGTCTCGGGAACCGAGCTCTCGACGATGGACGGAACCCGGAGGTTGGGTCGCCTCCAGCTGACCGGCGCGCCGGCTAGCGTCGTGGTGGCGCCGGGGGAGGGGGAAGCCGCCCTCGAATCCGTCCGGCTCAGGGCGCTCGCCGCGCTGGCGCTCGAGGCGGTCGGGATCGCGACGAAGGCACATGAGCTCTCGATGGAGCACGTCAAGACGCGCAAGCAGTTCGACAAGCCGATCGGTTCGTACCAGGCCGTGTCGCACCAGGTGGCCGACACCTACGTCGAGACCGAGCTCGCGCGGTCGCTCGCGTACTGGGCGGCGTGGTGCGTCGCGAACGATCCGGACCAAGCCCCCGTCGCAGTGGCGGCCGCAAAGGCCGCCGCGTCGGAGGCCGCGGTCGCCGCGTGCGAACGCGCCATCCAGGTTCACGGCGGGATCGGCTTCACGTGGGAGCACCCGCTGCACCTCTATTACAAGAGGGCCCAGTGGATCGACTCGTTCGAGGGCTTCGGCTCGGTTCACCGCGCGACCGTCGCGGTGTCTCTGCTCGACTAGACCACCGGCACCCGCCGGTCGCGCGGGCACAAATGCGTCCAAGCTTCGCAACCGCGCCACACCCGTCGAATTGCGATCCGTGAGGATCGTCCCGGCTTATTCTTTCGGGTGATGGGTGCTGGCGTCGTGGCCGGTTTGCTCGAGGATCTCCCTGCACGCTGGCGCGGGGGGCCTGCTCCGTTGCCGACGACGACGCGCTATCGCGTCCGCGTCGGTCGAACCGCCCGGGACGTCGTCGTCGAACGTGACGCGTGTCGCGTCGAGCGAAGCAACGGACAGATCCCCGACGTCGAGATCATCACGAACGTGGACACGTGGAAGGAGATCGACGAGGGCCGCCTGTCCGGCATCGAGGCGTTCGCGCAGCACCGGCTCGCCGTCCGGGGAAGCATCGAGAAGTCGCTGCACTTCGAGCCGCAGTTCCAGCGGCCTCAAGCGGGTGGCCTCGAGTACGCGCTCGAGAGCGTCTCGACGGGCAAGGCGAGGATCTCCGCGTTGTTCGCAGGCAACCCCGACTCCCAGCCGCTGGTGCTCCTGCACGGTCTAGGTGCGACGAAGTCGTCATGGTTGCCGATCGTGCCCGCGCTGGCGGCGCGCTACCGAGTGATCGCGATAGACCTCCCGGGCTTCGGCGCATCGTCCAAGCCGCTCGGCGCCTACAACGCGGCGTGGTTCGCGGATCACGTGATCACGCTCCTGGACCGCTTGGGGCACGAGCGCGTCCTCCTCGCGGGCAACTCCATGGGGGGCCGGATCTCGATGGAGCTTGCGATGCGGGCGCCGGATCGTGTCGCCGCAATTGCTTGTCTGTGTCCTGCTGCGGCGTTCTCCAAGCGGCCGCTGGTGTGGGCCGCGCGCATCGCGCGACCTGAGTTCGGGATCCTCGCCGCGAGGCTTCCGCGCCAGCGGGTGTACGACGGCCTGAAGGAGCTCTTCGCCGCCCCGTCGCGCGTCGCCGACGACTGGTACGACGCGGCGGTCGACGACTTCTTGCAAGTCTGGCGCAGCCCGCGCGCGCGCATGGCCTTCTTCGCGTCGCTACGTCACATCTATATCGACGAGCCGTACGGCGAGGCGGGGTTCTGGGGCCGGCTTGCGGCCATGGAGCCGCCTGCGCTGTACGTGTACGGCCGGAGGGACGTCCTTATCACGTCGCGCTTTGCGCGCAAGGTCCGAGCGACCGTGGCGCAGGCGTCGGTCGAGGTATGGAACGACTGTGGCCACGTCCCTCAGATCGAGCACCCCGACCGCGTGACAAAGAAGCTGCTGGACTTCTACGCAACCGCGGACCGAAAGCTGGCCGCGGGCTAGCTAGCTCTCGTCCCTCTTGGCCGCGTCGCGATCGTCCGTTTCGTCGTCGCGCAGAGTGCTGTTCTCGGTCTCGTACCACTCCTCCGTAGCGACCTGTGCGCGCGACCTGAAGTCCGTGCGGGAGATCGCGACGAGTATCAGGATCGAGAGCGCGACCTGGGACGCGAGCGCCTCCAAACTGAGAAGGTTGTCCGAGTCCGACAGGGTTCCTCGCTCGCCCATGTGGTACACGAGATGCGGTACGGCGAAGAACAACCAGGCGAACTGTGACGCGATCGCAAGGCGCTTCTCCAGAAAGAATGTCGCGATCAAGAACAGCACGCCGAAGCCGAGGAAGAAGCCGCCAACGTCCCGTACGAGGTGCTCGCTGTACTCACCGAAGCCGCTGACCCACGCGTGGCCGAACCCGGGGAACGTGTCCCACCACCCGCGCGGGTCCCATACGGCCCAGGCGCCGGTGAAGATGTTCATGACGGCGAGGATGAACAGCCCAATGCGCACCCAGATCGTTCTCATAAGCCGAGCTCCCGTGCGATCACGCGTTGGTGGATCTCCTGAGTCCCCTCGACTATCGCAAAGTAGCGGGCGTCTCGGTAGTACCGCTCGATGGGGTACTCACGCATGTATCCGTAACCACCGAACACACGTATCGCCTTGTCGGTGACGTCCAGCGCCGCCTCTCCGGCGAGCAGCTTCGCGACGCTCGTCTCGATGACCGGGTTCCGGCCCTGGTCGAACATCCACGCGGCCCTATAGACCGCGAGCCGGGCCGCGTCGATCGTCGCCTTGGCTCGAGCGAGCGGGAACGACACGCCCTGATACGAGCCGATGGCGTTCCCGAACGCCTTTCGTTCCTTCGCGTACGCGACCGCCGAGTCCAGCGCGGCCTGCGCGATCCCGATCGCACCGCCGGAGACCAGCACGCGACCGACGTTGAGCGTCAGCATGACTCTCTTGAACGCGCCGCGTTCACCGCCGAGGCATGCGTCGTGGGGGGCGAACACGTCGTCGAGCACGACCTCGGCGATCTCCGACGAGAGGTTGCCCATCTTGGCGATGCGGTTCACCTCTAGGCCGTCGGCCGGCACGTCGACGATGAACAACCCCATGCCGTCGATGCCCGCGGAAGGATCGGTGTAGCCGACCACGATCATGAAGTCGGCGATGGGCGCGTTCGTGATGAACGTCTTTCGACCGTTGAGGATCCATCCGCCGTCGCCCTTCACGGCCTTCGTCTGTATGCCGCGCACGTCCGACCCCGCGTTCGGCTCGGTCAGCCCGAAGGCGCTCACCTTCTCGCCCTTCAGCGCCGGCGCGATGTAGTTCCGCCGCTGCTCGTCGGTGCCGAACTCGTAGATAGGAAAGGTGCCGAGATGAGACGACACCGAGAGCGCGGCTGCCAGCCCCGAGCACACGTAGCCGAACTCCTCGCGCAGGATCGCCTCGGCCAGCACGCTCGCCCCGGAGCCCCCCAACGATTCGGGATATCTGACGCCGAGGAAGCCCGCCGAGCCGGCCTTGTGGAACAGGTCCCGGGGGGTTCTCTCGGTTTGCTCTGCGTCGTCGACCGCCGGAGCGATCTCGCGCCGGGCGAAATCGCGCGCCGCGTCGCGGAACATCACGATCTCTTCGGGAAGCTCGAAGTCCATCGACGAGTTCTCCTAAGGAGACGGGCATGCGGGCGGACGCCCGAGGATAGAAGATTGGAAGCGATGGTGACCGAAGAGAAGCTCTACGCCGACAGGTCCGGACGCGGAAAGCTGCGCCTTACGGGCCCCCAGCGCGCGTGGTTCCTCCACCAGATCCTCACGCAGGCGTTCGAGGACGTGAAGCCGGGCGATGCTCGCG
>DATBND010000112.1:0-3284 GCA_036554505.1 Actinomycetota bacterium
CCCACCCGAAGGTCAGCGAGCGCCGCGGCAATGGCGCATGCGTTGTGGGCGTTGGGAAGGGGGCCGCGATGCTCGCCCCCAACATGGCGACGATGCTGGCGTTCGTCGTCACCGACGTGGCGTGCGAGGCCGCGGAGCTACAGAGTGCGCTCGATAGCGCCGTGTCCAGGAGCTTCGACCGGATATCGGTGGACGCGTGCGAGAGCACGAACGACTCGGTCTTCTTGCTCTCGACCGGGCGCGCCGCGCGGCCCCGCGATGGCTCCTGGGAGCACGCGCTGGAAGGCGTGTGCGCGGATCTGGCCGAGCAGATGGTGCGCGACGCGGAGGGCGGCACGAAGCTCCTCCGGATACGTGTCGAGGGTGCACGCGATGACGGTACGGCCGCCGCGTTGGGCCGCGCGGTCGCGTCGTCGGTGTTGTGGCGCTCCGCAGTCCACGGCGCAGACCCCAACTGGGGCCGTGTCGTCTCGGCTCTGGGATCCGCCGACCGGTCTCTCGATCTCACGTCTCTGCGCGTATCGATCGGCGCGGCTGCGGTGTTCGAGAACGGCGCGCCGGCCGGCTCTCTCGACGACGCCGGCAACGAGATGGTCGACGACGAGATCTTGCTCTTGTGTGTGGTGGGCTCCGGGACAGGCGAGGCCGAGATACTCAGCGCGGACATCTCTCCCGAGTACGTGACGCTCAACGCGACGGGGACGTCGTGACGGACAGGGGAGTCGACGCCGCAGCGGCGAAGGTCGGCACGCTGGTCGAGGCGCTTCCATACATACGTTCCTATCGGGGGAGCACGGTGGTCGTGAAGATCGGCGGAGCGGCGCTGGAGGACCCGGCGCTAGCGAGTGTCGTCGCCGACGACCTCACGCTGCTCGCGCTGGTCGGGCTGCGTCTCGTCGTCGTACACGGCGGTGGTCCGCAGGTGTCCGGCGCGATGGCCGCGGCCGGGATCGAGCCGAGCTTCGTCGGGGGCCTGCGCGTGACCGACGAGCGATCGATGGCCCTCGTGCAGCAAGTCCTGGTCGGCGGCATCAATTCGGATCTCGTGGCGCGGTTGTGCAAGGCCGGCCTGACCGCCGTCGGTCTGTCGGGCGTCGACGGCGGCCTCGTCCAGGCGCGCCGGACGGCGGGCCCGGCGGGAGAAGACCTCGGGCGGGTCGGCGCGGTCGCCGAGGTCCGGCCTCAGCTGCTCGAGTCCCTGCTGGACGAGTCCTACACGCCGGTGATCGCATCGGTCGCGCCGGACGCGGACGGCGCCGCGCTGAACGTCAACGCAGACGCGGTTGCCGGCGCGGTCGCGGCCGCTGTCGGCGCGGCGAAGCTCGTGTATCTCACGAACGTCGAAGGCCTCTACACCGATCTCGGCGACAGCGGCTCGCTCGTCTCGGAGATGAAAGCGACCGAGCTCGCCGGGCTCGTCGACGGCCTGTCCGACGGGATGCGCCCGAAGGTCACGAGCGCGGTGGACGCGCTGCGCGCCGGAGTGGGCAAGGTCCACATCCTCGACGGGCGAGTGCCGCACGCGTTGCTGCTCGAGATCTTCACCGACGCGGGCATCGGAACGCAGGTGCTCCCGTGACGACCTCCGCCCTGATGGACACTTACAAGCGATGGCCGCTCGAGATCGAGTCGGGAAAGGGCTCGCTTCTGTTCGATCCCGCCGGCCGGCCGTACATCGACCTCGTCGGGGGTATTGCAGTCGCGACCGTCGGCCACTGTCATCCCACGGTGGTCGCCGCGATATCGGAGCAGGCGGGGCGTCTGGTGCACGTCTCGAACCTGTACGCGACGAAGCCGCAACGGCTGCTCGGCGAACGCCTCGCGGGACTGACCGCCGGCAAGCCCTCCTTCTTTTGTAACTCCGGCGCGGAGGCGATCGAGTGCGCTCTGAAGCTCGTGCGCAAGTGGGGCCGCACCCAGGACCGGCACCGGGTGATCGCGGCCGGCGGAGGCTTTCATGGACGCACGTTCGGCGCGCTGAGCGCGACGGGACAGCCGTCGAAGCAGGAGCCGTTCGCGCCGATGCTCGCCGGGATCGAGCACGTTCCCTTCGGTGACGCCGGCGCGCTGGAGTCGGCGTTGGGCGACGACGTGGCGGCGGTGTTGCTGGAGCCGATACAGGGCGAGGCGGGAGTGGTCGTGCCGCCGCCCGGCTACCTCGCGCGCGCTCGTGCGTTGTGCGACGAGCACGGCGCGCTGCTCGTCCTCGACGAGATCCAGACGGGGCTCGGCCGCACGGGCAAGTGGTTCGGATACGAGCACGACGGCGTGGAGCCCGACGTCATGTGCCTGGCCAAGGCGCTCGCCGGCGGACTCCCGATGGGAGCGTGTCTCGCTACGCCGGAGGTCGCCGAGACGTTCGTGCCCGGCGACCACGCGACGACGTTCGGCGGGGGCCCGGTGCAGAGCGCGGCTGCGCTAGCGACGCTGGACGTGATCGAGGACGAGGGACTGATCGAACGTGCCGCAGCTCTCGGGGACTACGCGCATGCGCGCCTCGCCGAGGCGTTCGGCGCGGCCAACGTGCGAGGCCGAGGCCTGCTCGTGGGCATCGACCTCGGAGAGCCCGTCGCACGCGCTCTCGCAGCTGCGGCGCTCGAGGCCGGGGTGCTCGTGAACGACTGCACTCCCAGCGTCCTGCGCATCGCGCCGCCGCTCGTGATCTCGGAGGGCGAGCTCGACGAGGGACTGACCGTGATCGAGAAGGCCGCGGGGACCGGAGGGGGGACGCGATGAGGCCGGACAGGCGACGGGACCTGATGAGGATCTTGCGGGAGGGGCACGCGTCGAGCCAGAAGGAGATCGTCCGGGCCCTGCGGCACGCCGGCCACGACGTGACCCAGGCGACCGTGTCGCGGGACCTCCGTGAGATCGGAGCGTTCAAGGTGCGATCGGGAACAGGGCTCGTCTACCGGCTGAGCGACGACGTCCCCCACTCGTTCAACGGGGATCTCGTCGCTCGCAACCTCGACCGGTCGTTGGCCGAGTTCGCGCTCGACATCCGCCGGGCGCACTCACTCGTTATCGTGTCGACCGCACCGGGGCACGCGTCGGCGGTTGCCCGCGCCATCGACCTCGCGGCCCCCGAACGCGTGATGGGGACGGTGGCGGGCGACGACACGATCTTCGTCGCGACGGCAAGCCCCGACGCGGCGGGCGCGCTGGCCGAACAGTGGTGGCGTGAGGTGTCGGATGCCGGGCGGGCGGAGCTAGTCGACAAAGAAGGAGCGAATCGATGACTTCGAATAAGACCTGCGTGCTCGCCTACTCCGGCGGCCTCGATA
>DATBND010000123.1:0-15254 GCA_036554505.1 Actinomycetota bacterium
TGGCAGTGCTTCGGGGAGGGTCGTCCCCGTTGCCGGCGCGTCGGCGCGCTGCGGCTCTTCCAGGGTGTTGTCCGATCGCTTGATGCGCTCGCCTCAGAGCTGTCCGGCGCCCTCGGCCCGCCATCCGTGAATATTCCCGTCAACCCCGATTGACTCCTGTGGCTTCGAGTTGCCTACTGACTAAACGCCTTGAATTAGGCACGTAAACCGCGTGGGTGGGGATCCGCGCCAGGCCCAAGTCTGGGCGCTAGGAGCTAGGAGCGGACGATGACCCTTCACCACCCCTCTATCCGTCTATCGCGATCGTTCCGCGTTCACGCGCCGCGCTTTGGCCGGCGATCTCGGCGAGTGGAAACGACATCGCCATGCCTTTTCCGCGCCGGGTCGGCGGCGTCGTGTGCGTCGCGGTGACCGCCGCGGTGACCCCCGCCTATCTGACGGCAGGTCTGGTTCGACACAAACCTGCGCTTCAGAGAGGCTCCTTAGAAAAATTGAAATGGGGATAGAGGCCGGGAGTCGTCGTCCGCTCAGCCTCGCCTAGTCCGCTAGGGAGTTGCCTTAAAACGGAACCTCGTAAGCACAGCGGTTCGGAGAGCACATGATCGCTGGCACCGTGGCTAGGGGAGTAATAGGCACTTCCAAGGACCTTCCATACCTGCTCCCGACTTCCTGGAGCCCGATCGTTACTAAGCGTCGCCCCCCTCGACGGGTCCAACAGAGGCAAAGAACGCTGGTCCGAGTCGATGGCCAAGGACATTTGCCACGTCATCCGTCTCGTCGGGCATGCTCCAGCCCCCAACGAACGATCTCAGCCAGGGCCCGCTCGGCAGATTGACTGCAAATGTCCCAGCAAGGAGGGCCCGCACACACGCGATGACCCTGCTGGTCGCTCGCAAGGAGACGACAAGCGTCCTCCCAGAGGAGGGTTGCCGGACCGATACCGGCCACGGTGTCCTTCTCCATGAGCACCACGAAGACGCTGTGACCGGGACGACAGACATCTGGGTGTGTCAGCCGGAAAAGGAAAAGCTGGGCAACTAGTCACGCGCAGGCTTCACTCTTGCTCATGCCCCCGGCAGAATCCTCCGCTCTAATTCGCGCGATGCCCCTGGAGCCCTTCGGCGTGCTCCTAACAGGACGCGTATCAAACGCTAGCCCCCGCGCGTGTCCAATTCGAGGCCCGTGGGTCTCCAGGTGACCTCGAACTCGATCCGACTGTCCGACGCGGACCAGGCAGAGACCTCGAAGCCTCTCCTTGGCGTGTATTGAATGGTTTGGCGATTTCCTTAGCGGGCTCAAGAGTCCGCGACGCGCCGTTGAAACGAATTGGAGGGACCCGGATTCTGTTTATATGCATCTGTACGCGTGGGAAAGATGAAGCGTCAGGAGTAGTTTGACGTGCGCATGAACGACTTCGACGATTTTCAATTCGTACGTATCCTCTCCTCTCCCGCCCCTGATCGGGACACCGCTGAAAGCGACTTGGCTTCCGCTTTCGTCCGACCGATCGTTTCGGCCCATGCCAGGCGTCAGAGGACGGTCCTCGGGTGGGTGAATGTCGCCAAAGACCAAGGGCGGGGCGTCGCGCTAGTTGCCGGGGGCGACGGCGGCGCGCGCGCTTTTCCGTTTACTACTCAGCCTGAGAAAGGAAGAAGCGCTACGTGTCTCTTCCCGCCTGGGGGCGTGGGACAGCTTCTCGCCGCGGGCGAGTTCATGGACCTACTTTCGTCATTTCGAGTCTGGTCGACGATGGCGGCTGCCCCGGCACCACCCGATTATCACGACTTGGCTGCGGCTCCCCAGCGATCGGGTCAGGCTACAGCCAAGGGACCGAGCAGACACGCCGGTTTCGAAGACGTTGCAAACCACCTGCTGGAGACACCCTTCGCCTGGTTCCTCATGGCTCATCCCATCACCGCCGAGGAGGGTTACGACTTCTTCCAAGAGGTTCAATCCGCCGCTCGGGGGTTGAGCAACGCGGGCAAGCAACCGGGGGAGCAAGCCCTCGAGCTAAAGATGGCGGTCTCGCTTCTCACCCATCTTTATCGGGGTCGCTTTCTCGGGCTGTGGAACGTTCGGTGGTTCGTCGGTGCGTCGAGTGACGACACTGTTGTGGAACTGGCGGAGCTGCTTGCGGCAACGGCTGCCCTTCAGGATCATCCTCTCCTTCCCGTCCCCGGATCCCGCCACGGGTCGCTAGAAGACGTGTTGAACCACTCTGAGGACGGAGGAGCTTGGCGTACACCGCATTTTCCGTTCATCACGACGTCAGAACATCTGGCGGTGCTCGGCCGTACGCCGAGCCGTGAACTTCCCGGTTTCCGAATGACCCTCCCGCAGAGCTTCGATACGCAGCCGGAGGCCGACTTCGGCGATGGGGGTGCACCGTCGGACACGAGCATCGTCCGCCTCGGTGACGTGCTCGACGAGCTGAGACGCCCGAGCGGAAGCTTCGATGTGTCATTCGCAGCCCTGAACCGACATATGTTCGTGTGTGGGGCCACGGGAAGCGGGAAGTCGCAGACTGTGAAGACATTGCTGGACGAACTGAGCCGACGTGAGAAACGTTGGCTCGTCATCGAACCCGCCAAGGCCGAGTACCGGCGAATGTCCGACCGTGTCCAGGAGTTGCGCGAGCCGGTGCACGTAATCCGGCTGGGCCACGGTGCACACCCCCCTTGCATGCTCAACCCCCTGGAGCCGGAGCCTGGTTTCAACCTGCAAACCCACATCGACATGGTCGCAGCGTTGTTCCTGGCCTCGTTCGAAGCCGACGAACCCTTTCCGCAGGTTCTGGCCGAGTCATTGCGGCGTTGCTACGAGGATCTCGGTTGGGATCTCGCGACGGGGAGGTTCCAGCCTTTCGCACGTCTCGATGCGGAAGCGCCGCGGCCCACCTACCCAACGCTTTCCGAGCTTCAACGGACGGCCGATGAAGTCGTCCGAGGGATTGGATACGGCACAGAGGTCCAAAGCAACGTTCGTGGATTCATCAAGGTGCGACTCAACAGCCTGCGTCTCGGCACGCCTGGACGCTTCTTCGAGTCAGGGCATCCGCTGGACGTCGGCAAACTCTTGGGTAGCAACGTGGTCATCGAGCTCGAGGACGTCGGCAGTGATCAGGACAAAGCGTTCGTCATTGGCGCGATTCTGACTCGTCTGGTCGAGCATCTGCGCATGAACCGCGTCGACACGGACACACTTCAGCACGTAACGGTGATCGAGGAAGCGCATCGGCTCTTGCGGAGGCCTGATCGGACCGGTCCAGCGAGCCACGCCGTCGAGATGTTCGCCGCGCTGCTCGCCGAGGTCCGCGCCTACGGAGAAGGGTTGGTGATCGCCGAACAGATCCCCACCAAGATCGTCTCCGATGTCGTCAAAAACACCGCAGTGCAGATCATGCATCGACTCCCTGCTAAGGACGACCGGGAACTGATCGGGGCGGCTATGAACATGAGCTCCGATCAGATGGGCTATGTCGTAGGCGTGGAGCGAGGGGAGGCCGCAGCTTTTTCCGAGGGGATGGACCGTCCGCTGCTGGTGAGGATGACGTTCGGTCAGAGCCGTGAAGGCGTTGGTGACAGCGCGCGTGATCCCGGAGACTTGCTCCTCGGTCGGCGAGGTGTGACTTGTTCGGCCTTGTGCCGCGAGCGACCCTGCACCTTGATCGAGATGAGCGATGGAGCCTCCTGCGTTGAACGCATTCCGGGTTTCGGGCTTTATGTCGAACTCGCGATACTGAACTTGATTTCACCGACTCCGTTCGCTCCGGAGCCCACCGATGCGTTGTTCGAGGCGGTGCGTGGTTCGTCCGGGGACCCACGGAGGATCGCGTGCGGGATAGGGCACTTCGTCGACTCGAGCGTTGCTCGACGCAGGTCCTACCTCTCGGAATATTGCGACCCCTCGGAGCTAGCGGCGACCATGATGGAGTTGGCGCAGCACGTCTTCCATTGGGATGGGGCTGCGGTACCACGAACGACTCGGTGGGAGGACTCGCTCGCTCGATTCCGTGTCCCCAGCCGACTCGAGGTACGTGTCCGCCTGGGCGCCTATCTCGGCGTGTCGTCGGCGCCCGACGCGGGCGAAGTGGGTCGGTCCGACCCTCTCGCCGCGCTGCGAGCGCTCGTGAGCCAGGGGTTTTCCGACACCGAAGCGCGCGTCCACGAGTTGTTGCGCCGGATCGAGGATGTCCTCGCGCGCCAGGATGCGCCCCCGGGAACCGCGGGAGGCACATGGGGGCTCGCGCAATTGCTGGGCGGCTGTTTCGGCTGGTACCTTGATCCGGATGAGCGCGCGGGATCAGCCCCCGCCTCCACCTCCTCCTGAGAAACCTCAGGATCAACCAACCACGTCGGGCGAGCGAACAACGCCCGGCGGCGGCCAGAGAGAGACGAACTCGGGCGGCCGTGGGCCGGAGTCGAGCGGCGCCGAGCATCCTCGTCCTGCGGACAAAGCCGAACCGGCAGGCGCCGACCCCCAGCAGATCCCCGAGCCGCGCGGGGAGGCCCGTCCTGACAGAGCCCAGCAGGCAGGGGCCCACGAGCAACAGGCTCCCGAGGTGCGCGCCGAGCATGCCCGTCCGACCGACAAACCAGAACCGGCAGGACCCGACCGCCAAAAGGCTCCCGAGCCGAGCGCCGAGCATGCGCGTCCGACCGACAAACCGGAACGGGCAGGACCCGACCCGCAGCACCGTCCCGAGCGGGGCCCCGAAGAAAAGGGGTTGGTCCCCGAAAGGCTCGAGGGCCCCGAACTACAGCCGACTCCAGAGGTGCAGGCCGAGCACGACAGCTATCGAAGCGAGAAAGAAGCGAAAATGGAAGAGGCCACGACTCTCTCCGGCCAGAGCGCGTCCGAGGGAGGGGTGGAAGTCCCTTCACGGACAGGTTCTCAAGTGCCGGACGAGGCAACTCGGGCGACGCGTCCCGATAGGGGACCTGATGCTCCCCAGTCTGAAATCATCCTTATCGGAGGCGACCGAATCGAGCGTGACTCTGTCCAAGAGCGTTTGACCGATGGCGTGGGGAACGATGTCATAGGGCGTTTCCGTCTCGACAATGCCTCCGTTTCCACAGGAAACGACTTCACGCTCGAGGAGCTCGAGGAGCGACGGGATGCCGGGGCCTACGTAATCGATCTCGGAAGCGACGATGTGAACGATCCTGTTGAGCTCGAATACGCGGAGAAGCAGCGCAATCTCCTCAACGGTTACGACAACTACTACGACTTGTCGTCCACGATGGTCCGCCGCGAGGAATTCGGCGATCAGCGGTTTCTCGTCGGCGAGAACGACCAAGAGGCGGGGACGCGTGTCGCTGATGCTGCACGAGAGAAGCATGCAGTCACCTACGACCCTCCGTTGGTCTCCTCGGAGGTTCCTGAAGAAGTGAAGAAAGCGATGAATGCAGCGTGGGTCAACCGCCTCTCTCTCGAAAACCCGAAGGGCGACACCCTCGGGCGGGACGAGAACCGCGCCGAGCGCGGCGAATACTATGCAATGGAGGAGATCATTCTGCGGGTGGGGGGTGGCCATCCTTTCTACGAGGAGGGTGCAGCCAAGAGCGAGAACGTCGAAACCGAGCCCGGGGCGGACCGTTATCGCTCAGCATCCAATGAGGACGGGGGCGGGCCACATGCAACGGATTCGGATCGAGATCCTGACGACCGCTGAATAGTCAATCGACCCGTCAGAGCGGGTTCGACCATCGGATATCGGAGGTCGACGCCCTGATAGCCGGACGCTACGTGACGCAGCTGTTCAAGAAATCAGGGGTCGTCCCAGAATCCCGGGCGGCCGTCTTGGGGGATCTCGTCGTCTTTCCAGAAATTCGGCCGCCCGTGTTGGGGGACCTCGGTCTCCTCACGGCGCAAGCTCTCATCTGCCTTTGCCGTCTTCTTTGCAGGATCGGCTTCCCAATCCTCCTCCCACACGTCCGACTCTGAGTCGTCGAGGGGCTCGGGGCTCTGTTCTCGAAGCGCGTCGTATTCGGCTCTCCGCTCCGGGCTGCTGAGGATCTCGAAAGCCTCCTGGACTTGATGGAATCGAGCCGGGGCCTCCGGGTCCCCGGGTCGCCGATCTGGATGTAATTCGAGGACGAATTTGCGGTACGCCTGCCGCAGCGTTTTCTGGTCGCAGTCTGGAGGGACCCCAAGCACCGCGTAGTAGTCGATCCCGTGGTCGCTCATATGTAGGCACCCTTAGTAGCGCAGTCATCACTCCCGGACGCGCGCCCAGCATGGCGTACTGACCCGCTGTGTAACATCATCTGCCAACGGGGTCGAAGCTTGGGGAGGCGGGCGTGAAGCCGATAAAGAGGCAGTCTTCCGGGCCGGTACGCCGCTCGGCCAGTCTCGCCGCGAGGCAACCGGAGGCCGGTAAACCGGACAGTTCGGTTCCCCTGTATCCCGAGGGTCAAGGAGCTCCTCCTACCTGGGACAGCCTCCCACCCGAGCTACGGGAGTGGGCTGACGCATCCATGCCCGTCTCCCCGGAATTCGATGCGAGCTACGTCCTGGTGGGCGACGACGCGATCACTGCTTGGGGAACACTCCCCACTTCGGTCGCGGTTCTCGTGGCAACGCGGACGAGAAAGGAAGGACGCATTCGCTTTCGTGGAGGGGCGACGTGGGATGCCAGAGCGGCGATAGCCGCCCATGATCGCGTCCAAATCAAAAGGGCCGAGCTCCCCGCAGTAACCCCCTCGTTGGTCGGAGAGGAGGAGGGCGAGTCGGAGATGAGCCTCGCTCACAGTGTTTTCAGTAATCTGCCGTCGATTACCAAGCGAGCCTTGGAACAGGCGGTCGCTGCTCCCGAACGCGAGGCTGGATATGCGTTGTACACGTGGACGAGCAGGGACCCAGACGTATCTGTCTTGCAGCAGCTCTGGTATCACCGGCAGGGTCCGAGGGGGAGGCTGGCGGGGGCATATGCATGGCGTTCGACGTCCGGTCGAGGGCTGGGTGATGCGGAAACAGCCATTCGGTCGATGGCAAGCTCGATGCTTCCGTGGCGCGTCACCGCGTTCCGCGCCAACCCCGAGTGGACCTATGGAATCGCCGCGTCTGTGCAGCTGGGCGCTCCCTCGGTGTCGTCCCTCACCCAAGACACGGGCGACCCAACCAAGCCCGAGCTGCCCTTATAGACACCGCGCCCGAGGACGCCGACCCGTTACTTCGGGAAAGGTCGCCAGGTCGTCCCATCCCACCAGCGTTCGTTCACCGAATCGATCTTGACCCCCGGTGGTATGTCCACGCGCGCGTCGCGCCAAGACGTGCCGTCGAACCAAAACGTCCGCTCTTCATTGAAGCGAACAGTGGGTGCGGGGTCGTCCTTGACAACGGGTGGTTCGAGCGCTTCCGGTTCGGTGGAGCGGGCAGCCATCTCCACCTCGGGCGCTCCCAGTGTTCCCGCTGCCGGCGCGAGAATGCTGGAATCCGCTGCCGGCGTCGAACGCGTCGAATTCAAGACCCAATCGAGCATCCAGGGATAAAAGATGCTCCGAGGCTTTCCTCCCTCCATCCTCTGCAACATCTTCTCGAGCTTTTTCGTCTGCCGGCGCTGCATGAGCATGAATATAAGGATGATCCATCCGATGACAGGCAGGAAGAAGAGAAGAACGCCCACAAAACCCAGACTCAGCGCCGCCGTGAAAAGGCGCCACGCGAGGACCAGAGGCACCCACAGTGCGTATTGGAGGGGCCAGACGACGATTGCCATGACCAGCCAGATGAAAATCGCTTTGGCGGGATTCGATGATTCTCGATGAGATGCTCCGGTTGCGCTCAAATGACTCTCCTATGCCTCCATCGGACGCGCTGGTCTGATCGTCCGGTTTAGTAGCCCGCCGGAGGTACGAGGGAGCTTGTTGCCGGATCGAACAGGCTCCAGTTGGGTTGCCCCATTTCCCTGTAGACGGTTCGTCCGTGCTCGTCTCTGCCCCACTCGATCCCGAATGCGTGAACCTTCACGTCCGTTATTTCACCTTCGGCCGGCTCCGGCTTCGGCCCCGCCTCGTCGCTTGACGGGCCTCTGCGCAGTGGATGCTCTTCACGGGGGTAGGGAGCCGTCAGCGGAGCGTTTTCGAGGCCGGGGTTGCAGTCACCGCCCATGACCTTCGTGCCTGCACCTGCCCGGGTTACGTAAACGAACGCATTGACGTCGAGTTCTTGAAGCCGCCGCGGCTCGACCTCGTACTCGTAAACCCTAGTGGCCGTTTCCCCGTAGGTGTCCGTCTTCTGCCACGTATCGGACCACTGCGTGCCTTCCATCCTTGCGTACGACTCCGTTTGCGTAAAGGACCAGTTCTTGCTGTTCGGTACGAAGAACCCGTAGCTTGCGCCTTCGCCCCGAGCTTCGGAGGACGTATGCGTAAAGGAGCGGTTCCCTCCTCGGGACCCTCCCAACGCGTCACCCACCGACTTCGTGATCTGACCCAGCACGAACCGGTGGCCTTTGCCGATGAAGTCCGCTGCGCGTTGAGCTTGTTCGGGATGTTGGAGTTGCAAAAAGATCGTCTCACTGCCATCGGCCCCGATGAGGTCCCAAGCGTCTCCCTCCAGATTCCCGAACAGGAAGGCGGTCCTTACGCCATTTCTTGCTGCGAGTCGTGAAAGGCTCCGTACCGTTTCGGCAGTGAGGACGTCCGCACCCACGACCGCGACAATTGGGAGGTTGACCGTCACCTCAGACCGCTCCAAGCGGGCTCTTTGAAGCACGCACTGCACGACGAGGTTTGCCAATTGGGAGGTTTCGCGGTGCGTGGATCCTTCAATCGACAAGATCGACACGTCACCGTCTCGAGGTAGCCGAGCGACATCAATCGAATCCGTCGCACTCATCGATGCCAGACGCTCCAACCGCGGCCTCAACTGCGCGTAACGATCTCGCAACCTGTTCGAGATCACAGAGAAGTATGTGTTTTCCTCGAGTGCCGTCCTCTCTTCGGCGGAGAGGTCGTCGGACTTCGTGCGTGCTGCCTGGTTGACCACGTCGAGGCCGGCCAGGATCCTCTGAATGGTAATTCCTCCGTCGTGAAGGACCCTGCACACAGCCGCAATCACAGCTGTGTCCAGCTCGCGCTGTTCTTCGTCTTCGCGACCTTTGCGGTCCCTAACGGCGTGGGCCGTTGCGACGAGTACTTCTGCAACCTCGTCGGGGCCGAGGCCCGTCAAGAGGTTGACGCGATCGAGATCGTCGGGCAGTAGGCACTGTTGAACGCGCCTTCCAGCACGGGCTGCGTACATACCAAGCTCGATCGCCACGCTGGCCTCGGTGAAGTCGAGCACCGTTATGCCTACGCCTTGATCAACGAGAGGTCGGCTCATAGTGCTCAGAAGACAAGCCCAGCCGGCCGGGAGTCCACCTACTACGTCGAGTCTGCGTCGGGGGTCTTGCAAGTTCACGAGGTAATGGGTGGGGATGGCTTGGATGCGAGCGTTTTCCTTCGCGTACCACCGCGCTTTCTGGGCCTCCCACTCGGCCAGCGCGGCGCGATGACTCTGCTCGGCTTTGCTGCGCGCCGCCGCGTGTTGACGCCGATGTTGCTCGGTCTCCCGGGATTCTTGAGTGAGGAGACCAACGCCTACCGCTCCGACCAGCAATCCAATGAAGAGTGCCGCGGCGCCCGCTCCCGCAAAGCCGCCGAAGACTAGAAAGCCGGCTACAACCAGCGTTTGCTGGCCCCACTTGCGAAAGCGGGCCGCCTGTGCCGCGATCGCAGCAAAATCGGGCGACGGTGGATAGACCAGCTGTGGCGGGTTGTCCTCGCGCGGGAAAGGGTTAGGAGGCGGTTGTGCCCAGCACTCCCAGCCGATACGGCGTGGATATTCCTGCTCGATGACTGCGTCCGCGCCAGCCATAGCCCCTTCACCTCATCGCCCCGACGGGGCATCATAGATCGTTCTTCAGGGAGATGAAAAATGGATCGGCGCGATCGGCTGCGCGTCAACAGAACGCTTGGACTGCTGTTAGGCAGGCTGCGCACGGCAGCGTTCGACGTCGCAAGGTAGCCGGGCCAACTCTTCTGGTACGTCGTTCATCATTCTTGGACGCGGCGTTATGGTGGGAACGTCCTCGCAGTGCCCCCGGCAGGATTCGAACCTGCGCACCTCGCTCCGGAGGCGAGTGCTCTATCCCCTGAGCTACGGGGGCCCGGGTCGCCGACCAGACTAGAACATGGCCGGGCGAGCTCCCGGCCCGCGCGTGAGGAGCCGATCCCGAGGAAGTCGCCCAATTGCACCTAAAGGCGCCCTTCGGGCTGCCGAGAATACGTAGATGAGGTACCTGGGAGATCGAAGGTCTCGTTTCGTCGTCGTGGCGTCGTTGGTCATGGTGCTCAGCCTTCAGGGTTGCGGCTGGGCCAGCGAGCAGCCTCTGGCGCGCCACCAGGGCGGCGTGAAGGTCCTGCCCCCCAAGGAGGGCGTGTACAACGCCGCGTTCCCCAACTTCGGCCCGAACGAGTCGGAGGTGAGCGCGACCCGGCTGCGTCAGTACGAGCGGCAGGCCGGAAAGCCCATCGCGTGGGCTTATTTCTCGAACAACTGGTTTCGCGGCATCCATTTTCCCGACGAAGCCGTGAAGACGATTGCCGACCAGGGCGTGATCCCGTTCATCCGGATGATGCCGCGCAGCAACTGGCGCGGTTACGGGACCGACCCCGTCTACACGATGCAGCGGATCGTCGACGGCGACTTCGACGGGGAGCTCACGGAATGGGCGAACGCGGCGCGCGCCACGGGCATCCCGTTGATGGTCGAGTTCGGCACGGAGGTCAACGGCAACTGGTTCCCGTGGAACGGGAAGTGGAACGGCGGAAGCGACACCGACCGCTACGGAAGCGACCGCCTCGCCGACGGCCCGGAGAGGTTCCGCGACGCGTATCGCCACATCATCGACCTCTTTCGGGAGCGGGGCGTGAACAACATCACGTGGGTGTTCCACGCCGACGCGGAGTCCGCGCCGAACGCCGATTGGAACTCGATGGCCGCGTACTACCCCGGCGACGACTACATCGACTGGCTCGGCCTGAGCGTGTACGGCCCCCAAGAGCCCGGCGAGGAGTGGCGGGAGTTCCGGCCGATCATGGACAGGGGCTACGAGGAGCTCGCGAAGGTCGCCGCCAAGAAACCGATCGCGCTGCTCGAGTTCGGAGCCGTGCAGGAGCAGGGCAACGAGCGCAAGGCCGAGTGGATCCGCGACGCCCTCGACACGATCGCGAGCGAGCGCTATCCGAGGCTCGCGGCGATCTCGTACTGGGCGTCGCGCTGGAAGAACGGGAACGGGTCGGTCAGCGACATGCGCCTCGACTCGTCCGATGCGACGCAACGCGCATACCGTCGTGCGATCGCCCGCAGCTATTTCACGAGCAGCCCGCGCTTCGCAACGAGCTAGCCCCGCTCACAGCCTGTTCCCCGAGCCAACCGTTTATCGTCCCTCCGGCGCGCCTCGCTATGCTGTCGCCGCGCAGTCCGTGAACATGGCCTACGAGGGAGTGGGACGCATGGGCGACCGGGTGAAGATCCAGGGATGGCGCAAGATCGCCGCCGCGACGTGGGGCCATCCCAACGACCCGCAGATATACGGGGACCTCGAGGTCGACGCGACGGCGGTGCTCGACTTCATCGAGCAAGCCCGTAGCGCCACCGGCGTCAAGCTCTCGGTCACGCACATGGTCGGCAAGGCGCTTGCTCACGCGCTCGGCGAGAACCCGGACCTCAACGTCCGTCTTTACCGCGGCCACTTCATTCCGCGCGAGAGCGTCGACGTCTTCTTCATCGTCTCCGCCGAGAAAGGGGCCGAGCTCTCGGGCGTGAAGGTCGTGGACGCCGACAAGAAACCCGTCGTGGAGATCGCGCGCGAGCTCGGCGAACGAGTCGGGCGCATTCGCACCGGCAACGACGCCGAGATGGGCAAGACGAGGACGATGCTCGCGAAGACGCCCCGTCGGCTGCTGGGGCTCTCGTTGAGGGCGGCCACGTGGATCACGGCCGACCGCAACATCGACATGAAGGAGCGCGGCCTCCCCCGGCAGGCGTTCGGCAGCCTCATGGTCAGCTCGGTCGGCATGTTCGGCATCCAGCACGCGTACGCGCCTCTCTCGCCGTACTACCGCATCCCGTTGCTCGTGCTCGTGGGAGAGGTCGCCGACAAGCCCGCTGCGGTCGACGGCAAGGTCGAGATCCGCCCGATCGTCAACCTCGCGGCGACGATGGACCATCGCTACCTCGACGGGTTCCACGCGGCGCGACTCGCCAAGCACACCCGTGAATATCTCGGCGACCCGAAGAGGTTCGAGCCCGCTCTCTAATCTTCGAGCTGGGCGATGTTGTCGGCCTCGGACGGGTCCGGGTCGGCCGAGAACCACGCGTCGAGCATCTCGCTCGCGATCGTCGGCGAGGCAAGCCTCAGGCTCATGACGAGCACGTTCGCGTCGTTCCACTTGCGCGCGCCGGCCGCGGTTGCCGCATCGGTGCACAGCGCGGCGCGGACACCGTGCACCTTGTTCGCGGCGATGGACGCTCCTGTTCCCGTCCAGCAGAAGAGCACGCCGGTATCGACGTCGTGGTCGACGACCATCTCGCCGACCCTTCTGCCGAGCGCGGCCCACTGGACGTCCTCGCCGGCGGGCGGGCCGACGAGCACCACGTCGTGACCGCGCCGCTCGAGGTCTGCCGCGACCGCGTCGGTTAGCGGAGTCTTGTCGTCGGAGCCGAGCGCGACCTTCACGCGCTAGAGCCTAAGAGACGAGAAAGGCCGCCCGGGCAAGCCGCGGGCGGCCTTTCGTGCTGCAGCGAGGGGGAATTCGCTACATCTGATGCGTGGTTGGGAACTTCTCCGGGCTCTGCGCCGCGATGGCGCCGGCCAGAGCGGTCGCAGTGTGCGGCATGTGCTCGCTCGCTGCGGTGTAGAGAAGCTCGAACGGGTTGCCCGAGCCGTCGACCACCGCGTCGATCACCTCGACGAGGCTGTCCACGTGGGCCTGCAGGGCTTCCGCCGCCGCGTCGGCGGGAAGCTCGCCGCCCGTCGCCTTGGCGAGAAAGGTACTGAAGTCCACCTTGTAGTCGTCGAGTGCCGCGAGCGCCTTGCTCTGCATCTTGTCGTCTCCGCCGATCCGTCCGGCGGTGTAGTCGACGAAGAAACCGATGTGCTTGCGCCACAGCGAGAGGAACTGCTTGCCGGCGTCGGCGCCGTACACGCTCTCGATCGACTTGGAGAGGTCGACCGAGTTGCGGTCCAGCGCCGTGGCCGCGGCCTTGAACTGGGCAGAGCTCGTGCTCTTCGTCAGAACCGCTTGCTCGACTGCGATCGCAGCGAGGTACACGTGGCCGTCGAGCTGGTCGGTCAGCGTCTGCTGCAACACCGAGCCGGCCGAGTCGACCGCGCCTTCGAACTTCTCCGGGTATTGCGCGGCGATCGCGCCGGCAAGGGCAGTGGCGGTGTGCGGCATGTGCTCGCTCGCCGCCGCGTAGAGCAGATCGAACGGATTGCCGGAGCCGTCGACTACCGCGTCGATGACGCTGACGAGGCTGTCGACGTGCGCCTGCAGAGCCTCGGCAGCCGCGTCGGCCGGCAGCTCTCCGCCCGTCGCCTTCGAGAGGAAGGCGCTGAAGTCCTCTTTGTAGTTGTCGAGCGCGGCCAGCGCCTTGCTCTGCATGTTCTTGTCTCCGCCGATCCGCCCGGCGGTGTAGTCGACGAAGAAACCGATGTGCTTGCGCCACAGCTCGAGGAACTGATCGCCGGCGTCGTCACCGTAGACCGACGCGATCGCGTCGGCGAGATCCACCGAGTTGCCGTCGAGTGCGGTCGCGGCCGCCTCGAACTGCGGAGAGGTCGTGCTCTTCGTCAGCACCGCCTGCTCCACCGCGATCGCGGCGAGATACACGTGACCGTCGAGGAGATCGGTAAGGCCCTGAACGAGAGCCGGAGCTCCCGCGGTTAGATCGGGGGCCGACGCAACCTCGCTCGTGCCCATCGCGGCGTTGCCACCGGCACCCGCCGAGGTATCTCCGCCATCTTTCCCCGAACCGCCACACGCCGCGCCGACCAGCGCGACACACAGCGCAACACCTGCAACCTTGAGACGCGCGCTACCTATGTTCACGTACCACTCCTTTCGTGAGCCCTGAGGATCGGTCCGAGGTCTTCCTTGGACCGCCGCTTTGAACGGGGTTCGTCCCTGCGGACTAGTCCGGATGGAAACCGACGCGATCTTTTTCGGCTACTTCACGACGACGACGCCGGTCATGCCGCCGTGGATGCGGCAGAAGTACTCGTAGGTACCGGCTTTGTCGAATGTGAACGAGTAGGTCGCACCCGCGTCGTCCAGCGCGCCGTCGAAGACGCCGTCGGCGTCATCGCGCGTGCCCTTGGAGACGCCGGGAACGCCCTCCTTGCCTTGCGTTCCGGAGGTGACGGTGTGCGCGACCGAATCGTCGTTCGTCCACGTGAGCGTCGTGCCGACGTCGACGGTCGTCCTCTCCGGATCGAACGCCAGGCCCTCGACCGTGATGCCGGCCTCGACCGGGACGGGGCTCTCCTCGCGCACCTTGGACGCGCCGGACGCGGAGCATGCCGCGCTCGCACCGAGGGTGAGCACCACGGCCACTCGGACGACGACACGCGCGCCGGGGCGCGCCTTTCCCTTTGGGTTCATTGCGCCGGGTTCGAAGCGGGCCGGCCCGGCGGATTGGTCGCTAGGCGAACGCCAGGTCGAGGTCGGGCGGCGGAGGCGCGTCCAGCCCGCGTTCGGCCAGCCGGCGCGCCGCTCCGGCCGTCGCCGAGGAGCCCGACCCGGCCGCCCACGCGCCCTGCGCGCACAACGCCGCGCACGCGTAAGTCGCGGCGAGCGTCATCGCGATCGAGCGCGCGTGCGCCTGGGCGACGGCTGGATCCGCGAGCGTGCGCGTCACCCGCTCCTTCAGGGCCTCCGCAGTCGTCTTCACGCGCACGGCCGCCTCGCCCACCGATGGGTCGCCCGCGGTTCGCTCGGCCATCTCGATCGCGTCGGCCAACACCGCGGTTATCGCGCCGTTGCGGTGCTCGGCCCGCAAGAGGTCCAGCGAGAGCACGTTGGTCGTGCCCTCCCAGATCGGCATGACGTGAACGTCGCGCACGAGCATGGGCATGCCGGAGTCCTCGCAATAACCGACGCCGCCCAGCGCCTCCATCATCTCGGCCGCGTCGGCGACCGCCCAGCGCGCGGTCGCCAGCTTCGTGAGCGGCGTGAGGCCGCGGAGAAGGGCGAGCTCGTGAT
>DATBND010000220.1:0-5530 GCA_036554505.1 Actinomycetota bacterium
CTGTCGAGACCTTCGACGAACGCGCGCTTGATCATCTCGAGACGGATCAACACGCCCGGCCCGTAGGTCGCAAACTGCGGATCGAAGCTCGTCTTGAGGAGGTAGTGCACGCCCCCCTCCTCGAACGAAAGATCGAACGCCACGGCGCGCCCCTCGAACCTGAGGAAAGCCAGTCGCAGGATCCCGCGCTGGGACGCCCACGCGCACACGTCCTCGTAGAACGCGCGCGCGGGGGCCCGGTTGGCGATGGCGGTTCCCTTCCGTCCCTTCCAGCCGGCCGCCTCCACGGAGAAGACCTCTCCGAGTCGCCGACCGAGATCGCGCGTCCCATCCTCGATCTCGAACCGGACCTCTCCCCGCTCCTCGAGACGGCGGCGGCGTCGCCGAGCGTCGCTCAGCATCTTGGAGCGCAACGTCGCCCGGTACGCGTCCCAGTCGTCGTGCACGGGGACGAACGGCGAGCGACCGGTCGAACGGGCGAGGCACGCGTATCCGCGTTGCGTCGACGCGGCTACGAGGACGTCTAGCGCGTCGTCCTTCTCGAATGGCCACAGCGTCACGCGCCGGTAGCGCGACTCGACGAGAAATCCGGCGAGCATCTCGAGGTCGTCTTCGTCATCGGCTAGCGCTCCGAAGAACGGCGTCTCCGAGTTTGCGGGAGTCGCGACGGTGGCGCCCGTGCGCACGAGAGGAAGCACCGCTCGCATCCGGGCTCCCTCCCGGACGCAGGCGAGCTCGAGCCGGCCGCGCCGGCCGCCGAACGCGCGCTGCCACGCGAGCACCCAGCCGGGTCGCAGCCACGGTCGAGCGCCGGTCCTGTCCGCGAGGGCATCCCACTCGCTCGTCACCGACGCCGGGTCGCCGACCATCTGCGCGGTCGGGGTCACGCCGGCCTTCCGTCGTCCGAACGAGACCGGCCGGTGTGCATCGTGCGTAGGGTATCGGGATGATCCGCGGGGAGGTGCTTTCGGACGCCTCCGACGTCGCACGCATGTCCGATGCGTGGACGCAGCTGGCATCCGCGAACGCGCGCCCTTACTGCAACCCCGAGTGGATGCTCCAGTGGTGGTCGAACGTCGCGCCCGCCTCCGCGCGGCTCCATGTCGTCGCCGTGGCCGAGGACGACCGGGTCATCGGGATCGCCCCTTTCTACGCGGACACCGAACGGCGCGGTCCGGTCCGCTACCGGCTCCTCGGGGCGGGGACTTCGCTGCGCGGAGACGTCCTCGCGGAGGCCGGCCGGGAGACCGACGTCGCGCGCGCGGTCGCCGTCGCGCTGCCGTCGGAGGGACCCGCGGTGATCGCCTTTGAGGGCGTCTCGGCGGGCTCGGCGTGGCCCGCCCTGCTCGCCCGCCACTGGCCCGATGCCGGCGCCTCGACGGCGTTTCGGGAGTGGTCGATCCAGGCACCGGTGCTCGCTCTCGACGCGCCGTCATTCGACGAGTGGCTCTCCACGAAGAGCTCGAACTTCCGTCAGCAGATGCGCAGAGGACGCACACAGCTCGAGAAGCTCGGAGCCACGTTCCGCATGGCCGGCTCCGAAGACGAGCTCCGCTCCGACCTGCGCGCGTTCTCGAGGCTGCACCGGGACCGTTGGGCCGGGCGCGGCGGGACGAACGTGCTCAGCGCGCCGGTGGAGACGATGCTCGTAGAGGCGGGACGACGGATGCTCGACGGTCGCTTTCGACTGTGGTCGCTCGAGATCGGAGACGAGCTGGTGAGCTCGCACCTCTTCCTCGTCGCCGGCGGCGAGGTGTCGTACTGGCTGGGAGGCTTCGACCAGCGCTGGGCGCGCTACAAGCCGTCGATCCAAGTGCTGCTTGCCGCCATCGAGGACGCGTGGGAACGAGGCGACGCGCGCGTCGATCTCGGTGGCGGGAGCCAGGACTACAAGCTGAGGTTCACCGACGCGACCGAGCGACTCGACTGGGTGACGGTCGTCCCGCCCGGCTGGCGGCGCCCCGTGACCCGAGCTGCCGTGGCAACGGTGCGTGCCCGCCGCAAAGCACTGTCGAAGCTGAGCCCGCAGCTCCAAGCGCGCGTCCGATCGCTCGTCCGCCGCTAGGAGCGCGTCCTGACTTCGGACCGAAGGAAGACCTGGGCGGTGGGCGCGGCGCTCGTGTATCTCGTTTTCGGCGGCGGTTGTGACTCGGATGCTGCCCCTGACGCGTTCGTTGCCTCGCCTGGTGCCGCTGAAGCCTCGGGAGACAGGCCGGCCGGTGCGGCGTCACCAACCCCGGAGAAGGATCCCTGCGCGCGGTATCCGCCGCCGTTCGAAGCCACCTATCTGCCGAGGGGTTCGACCAACAGCTCCGCAGAGGCGCGGGGTTGTTCCGAGGCACGGATTACCCCACCAAGGGATTGGTCGGCTACTACCCAGGAAGCAACGAGGGCGTCCACGTCAACTTCGAGGTCCGAGGGGGCCCGCTCCCCTACAAGCCCGAAGCTCCGCGACCGCTTCGAGTGCTCGGGAGCCGCGGCAGGATCGGCGTCATCGAGGGCGGCTTCGCGGTCGAGTTCGCTCTAGAGGACTGCGACTTCAGGATGGATTCGTACGGGATCGACCGGGCCCAAACGGTCGAGGTTGCAAGAGGGCTGCGCAAGAGAAACTAGGGCGAGGTCCACCGCGGTCTGACGGCAGTACCGATGCGGCTCGCGACAACGCTATCGGCGGCGCAACAGCACGCGCCGCGCTACCGGGCGCGCCATCTCGTACAGGGCGGCGCCGGCCCTGGAGCGGCGCAACGGCCCGTACGCGCCGCTGGCCTTCATCCGGAAGACGAGCCTTCCGTCCTCGCGCGTGACCTGCTCGCGGGCGCGCGCCCACGGGCCGCCGTCGGCCTTGTCGATCGAGAACGCGCCGGCGAGGCCCAGCGATTCGACCGCGCGTTGTGCGGCCGGCGAGTGTCGTCCATAGGGATAGGCGAGATAGCGCGGCCGGCGCCCGGTGATCCCGGCGATCACCTCCAGGGACTTCTCGACGTCGACTCGGATCTCGGCCTCGTCATGCTCGGACATGTCGATGTGCGCATGGCCGTGGCTCTCGACCGTGATGCCGAACCCCTCCAGCTCGACGAGCTCTGACTCGCTCATGATCCCGAGCCCGCTCGAAGACGGCGTGTCCCATTCGTTGGCGCCTCCGATCCACATCGTCGGGACGAACACCGTCGCAGGGACGCGGTGGCGCGCCAGGATCGGAGCGGCGACGGTCAGCACGCTTCGATAGCCGTCGTCGAAGGTGACGGCGACGGATGCTCTGGTGGTGCCGCCGGCCACGACCTCGTGGAGCGTCGCCGGCCTCCGATGGGCCGCCAGATAGGCGATCTGGGCCTCGAAGACGTCGGGCGACAGGTAGAGGTGATTCGGGTCCTCCGACAGCGGGAAGCTCCCGAGCGCGTGGTAGGTGAGGACGACGGGGCGCGTCATCGGAGGAGCCGGGGCGAGTCTGGGGAAGTCACCACCGCTGGAATTTTATGCCCGGGGGCTTTCCAAGAATAGTAAGAATGACCATTGCGGAACAAGTCCACCCCTCCTACCCTTCTCGCATGAGCCGTCCCCGTCTGGTCGCCGTGCTCGCGGCCGGAATGCTCCTTTTGCCCCAGCTCGGGGGCCCTGCGGCCGCGCAGACGACCAAGCTCTATCCGTCCGGGAAGCTCGACTTCGCCTACGGGAGCCAGGTGATGTCGGCCGGTGGGCCTGCGACGGCGCACAAGCCCGAGAGCAAGCTCTTCTACACGGGCGACGGCAAGTGGTGGGCGGCGCTCGGGGTCTCGTCCCAGAGCCCCGCGGGGGTGCATCTCTTCGAGCTCGTCGACCACGACTGGGTCAGCCGCTACGTGATCCCGGGCTCGGCCCCGTGGGAGAAGGCCGACACGCTGCTTCAGGGCAACCGCCTGCTCGTGTCGCTCAGGGACCAGGACGGGAGCCCGAGCAACGAGCTCTACGAGCTCGAGTACGGCGGCTCCGGCCAGTGGTCTCTGATCTCGGGCCCGACGTTGATCACCGCGGGAGCGCCCGAGACCCTCACGATCGCGCGGGACTCCGCGGGACGGGTCTGGACGACGTGGGAGGAGAGCAACAGGATCCGTGTCCGCTACGCCCCGTCGGCGGGGGCCGCGTTCACAGACCTTCCCCTTCCGGCGAGCGTCGGCAACGTGAACTTCGACGACATCTCCGCCGTCACCGCGTTCGGCACGAGTTCTACCGGCTTCAAGATCGGCATCGTCTGGTCGGACCAGGAATCCCAGCGGTTCTACTTCGCATGGCGCCCGGACTCCGACCCGCTAGCGACGAGCGCGTGGCGCGTGGAGACCGCCTACGGCGGCGGCGTCGGCGGATGTCCCACGGCGACGGCCGGCTTGTGTGCCGACGATCACGTCAACGTGAAGGTGAACGGTGACGAGGTCTACGTCGCGGTGAAGACGAGCCTCAACGACGTCGCCGGGGCGAACGCGGCCGATCCTCTGATCGCGCTCCTTCGACGCTCGCCCGGTGGTTCGTGGGGCTCACACCTCGTCAGCCCCGTCCGGCAGGACGCGAGCCGGCCGATGGTCCTCCTCGCGCCCGCCATGAACGAGATCTACGTGTTCGCCCAGCGCGCGTTCAGCACGGTTCAGATGTGGCGCAGCTCGTACTCGAACCCGTCCTTCAACCCCGACGCCGCGACCCCGTGGGCCGCGTCGTCGGGCGGCGCGATGAACGACCCGACCTCGACCAAGCAACTGGTCACGTCGTCCACCGGCGTCGTCGTGGAGACGGGCGTCGACACGCAAGGCCAGTACTGGCACAACGAGCTGCAGGCGAGCGCGCCTCCGCCGCCCCCACCGTCGCCGACTCCTACTCCTACTCCTACACCGACGCCCACGCCGACCCAGACGAGCGCGCCGTCGACGCTTCGATTCGCGCCGAGCGCGGACGCGTGGGTCGTCGCCGACCAGCCCTCTGCGAACTTCGGCTCTACGACGAACTTGAAGGTCGACGGGTCGCCCGTACAACAGACGTTCATGCGCTTCGACGTGAGCGGCACCGGCGGCAGGACGATCACCAGCGCGACGTTGCGCGTCCACGTGAACAACCCGTCATCGCGCGGCGGTGACTTCCATCGCGTGACCGGTTCGTGGTCCGAGGGGGGCCTCACGTACGGGAACCGACCCGCGTTCGATGACGCCGTCGTGGCGTCCCTCGGCATCGTCGAGACGGGCAAGACCTACGGCGTCGACGTGACGTCGCTCGTGCGCGGCGACGGCGCGGTAAACCTAGTGTCCGCGTCGACGTCAGGCGACGGGGTCGATTACGTGTCGAGAGAAGGCTCGGCCTCGCTGAGGCCCGAGCTCCTCGTCACCCTCGGCGGAACGGCACCCACTCCGGCCCCCACACAGACCGCGCCCCCGGCGACGTTCACGTTCACGCCCAGCCAGGACGCGACGCTCGACTCGCAGCGACCGGCTACGAACCTCGGTTCGGCGACTCGGGTCGAGGTCGACCAGAGCCCGCAAAAGCGATTCGTGATGAGCTTCGACGTCTCGGGCCT
>DATBND010000320.1:0-4633 GCA_036554505.1 Actinomycetota bacterium
GCTCGCGTTGAGGATCGGCCGTCACATCGACGGGTTCGTCGACGCGTACATCGGTCCGCGCGACCTCGCCGATCACGTGGAGGTGGAGGCACCCGTCGACGCGCGTGCGTTGAACGAGGAGAGCCTCGCGTTGCTCGACGAGCTGGCCGCGGCCGACCTCGAGCAGGATCGCAAGAGGTGGCTGCTCGGGCAGCTCGGCGCGCTCGAGTGTGTGACCGATCGCCTGGCGGGAGCCCAGATCAGATGGTCGGACGAGGTCGAGAGGTGCTACGGGGTCAGGCCTCGGGAGGCGCCCACGAGCGACTTCGAGAAGGTGCACTCCGAGCTCGACGCGGTCCTGCCGGGCGGCGGGGACCTGAGAGCTCGCTACAACCGGTGGATCGACGGCAACGCGGTCCCCGCCGATTTGTTGATGCCGGCCGTCGACGCGCTGAGGCCACGTCTGCAAGAGGCGGCGAGCGCGATCGTCGATCTGCCGCCGGCTGAGCGCGTCGAATACCAGCTCGTGCGCGACAAGTCGTGGCTCGCGTTCAACTGGTACCAGGGGGACGTTCGCAGTCGCGTCGAGATCAACGTCGACCTTCCGATCTCGGTGTTGCTGCTTGCCGAGCTCGTCGCGCACGAGGCCTATCCGGGCCATCACACCGAACGCGCGTGCAAGGAACACCTTCTCTATCGCGGCCTCGGTCGCCTGGAGACGAGCGTGTTCGTCGTCCAGGCTCCGGAGGCGCTGATCGCCGAAGGCATCGCGATGAACGCGCTCGAGGAGGCTTTAGGCGCGAACGCCTTCGCGGTCGTGGCGGACATCGTCGGAGACCTGGGGCTCCACTTCGACGCGGACGCCGCCCGCGTCGTCCACGGCGCCGGCCAAGGGCTGTTCTCCGTCGTGACGAACGGCGCGTTCCTCGTTCACGAGCAGGGGGCGTCTCTGGCGGAGGCCGAGGAGTACCTCCGCGAGTGGGGTCTCGAGTCCGACGAGCGAGCCGCCCGCGGAGTCCGGTTCTTCACCGACCCGTCGTGGCGCGCCTATATATCGACGTACAGCGACGGCCGCACGGTGTGCCGCGCGTTCGTCGATCGCACTCCGGATGGATTCCGCCGCCTGCTGACCGAGCAGCTGACCGTCGCCGACCTCGTGGGGTAGGCGCCCTCCTACAAAAAGCCCGCGCCGTGCGCGACCTTTTTCGGATCCCACACGTCTTCTTGTCTTGCGGCGAGGATTCCCAGGACTGGAGCGCTTCGAGTTCTAGTTAGATCGTCACGTCGTAGCGTCGGCTCAGGAGCGAGTTGATCTCGTCGCGCGTGATGAAGCCGAGGACGAGAGACGCCTCGTCGGCGAGCACCGTGCGTCCCGGCCCGTGGAAGTCGAACTCATAGGTCACGCACCCGCCGTCGAATCGGTAATAGCGCGCGCCGGCATAGCGATCCTGCCGCAGGACGATTCGCTCGAACCGTTGCGTGCCCGGCTCGTCGGTCGGCACCTCCGTCGCGCCGTCGACGTCGCACGTCTCGGTCAGAGTCACGTCCACCACCAGGAATCCCGCGCGGTCACTGTCCAGGAACAACCGCGAGCGCCCATTGACCACGTCCATCGCGTTGAAGGACCACCCGACCGGGAAGTTCTCCACGCACGGGACCATCGCCGCGGTCGGCACCGACTGTGCCATCAACATCACCGGGTCGCTGACGACGCACTGCGGCGTGCGACGGACGCTCGAGTACGCCGCACGACCGGCGGCCTGCGTCGGCTGCAGCCCGGCGCCGCGGAAGTTCGCGACGGCCGTCGTTACAAGCACGAAGGCGGAGATCAAGGTCGCAAGGGTGAGCCCTACTCGTCGGAAACTCCAGCGTTGCACGGCTATGCGCGGCGTCGTTGGGGCGAGGGCTCGGAACTCGGCAAGCAGGTCGCGTTTGTCCTTCTTCATGAGCTGGCGCGTCTGGCTCGGGATCGTGACGCCCTTCGTGGCCGCGAAGCCCTCGGCGATCTCGTGCGGAGTGAAATGCCGTAGGGCTGCCCGATACACGTGCTCGGAGTCGGTGCGCAGCGCCAGGATCAACATCATGTTCGCGAGGTCGACGGCCTGACGCCACGGTGACGGTCTCACCTCGCCGAAGGCGACGTCGATCAGGTGGATCTGTCCGCGCGCGACGAGAATGTTCGACGGCTTGACGTCGCGATGCGCGATCCCGGCATCCCACAGCTGCCGGATCACGCCGAGCGACTGGTCGACGATCTCGCCCGTCACCTCGGCGTCGAGGAGCTCCTTCGCGAGCGGGACGAAGTCCGTGATCAACACGTACTCGCGTTCCGGCGTTATCTCGACGAATCCATAAGGGCGCGGCGTGGGGAGCTTTGCGTCGCGCATCACGCGCAGCATGTAGTCCTCGTACTGCACCAGACGGCGCACCGAGGAAAACGACGTCTCGTCCTCGAGGCGCCCGTACAGCAACGTCCTGCCCAGCTTGTACCATCGATCCGATCGCAGATGGTTCTTCGCATAGAGCTTCGCGAATAGCTGCGCGGGAGGCTCACCGGCGACCGTCAAGCGCAGCGGAGTCGACCCCGCCGACCCCCCGAGACCGAACGGCTCGACGTCGACGATCGTGACGCCGATCTGCTCCTCGATGGCGGCCCGGATGGCATCCCCTCGCTCGCCGTCGACGTCGAGGTGGGCCGAGCGCCCGCGTTTGTAGACCACGGGAAAGACGTCGTTAGGAGTTAGCAAACGGAACGCCACCAGGGGGATCGTCACGCCGAGGATCGTGCCGGCGATGACGTCCGTCGGATGGTCGACGGCAAGGTACAGGCGCGCCGCAGCGAGGGTTGCGAGCATCGCGGTCGAGGCCCACTTGGCGCGGGTCCGCCATCGTCCCGCGGGGATGAGCGTGTAGCAGATGCCGATCAGGGTGACGGCAACGGCTGCGATCGGACGGGACGGGTGGGCGCCACCTTCCCAGTTCCCGAGGATCTCGATTTGAAGGGGACGAGGACGCGCGGCGAGCTGCGCAACGACGGAGGTGACGAGCCCCACCGCGAGGATCGAGCCCAGTAGGACGAAGAGGTGCCGAAAGCGCTTGAAGAAGATGAGCGCGACGAGTACCGCCCAGCGCACCGGGATGAACGCGCCTTCCGACGCGACGAAATCGATGCCGCGCGCGACCCTGGTGAGCCATTCGGTCCGGAGGGCTGCGATGTCTTGCAAGATGTAGACCTCGACCCGGGTCATGGCCGCGCCGGCACCGGTGACCGCGAACATGATCGTCCACAGGACGACGACGGCCGCTGCGAGCGCCAGCCAGTACTTGCCGCTTGCGTAGAGGTGATGGGGGAGCGGCGGTGCTTCACCCGACGGACGCCGTCTCTTCTTCGACCGCCGCGACTCGTCGGCGACCTGGCGGCGTTGAGCCTCGTCGACGACCGCCATCTAAGCCGCGTCCTCGACGAGGCCTTCGGTGTCCAGCCACGACCGCGCCGCGTCCATGGGTGTTTCCCCGTCGAGCTCGACGAGCCCGTTTAGCGCGCGAAGCGCGTCGTCGGAGAGCCGGCGCGTCACGCGATCGATCGCTTCGAGTGCATCGGCCCCGAGCGTCTGCGCAACGTCGGCGCGGACGACCGGCACGACGTTCTCGGGAGGCTGCAGGCTGCGGTCGTCGTCGAGTACGACCAGGTCCTTCTCGATTATCTGTGGATTGGTCGTGAACAGCAGAGCGACGTCCACCTCGCCGCCCGTCAGGGACGCGATCGTGGCAGGGCCTCCGGTGTCGAGCGGCCTGAACTCCCGAAACGACAGGCCGTACACGTCCTCTAGGCCGGCCAGGCAAAGCGGACGCGACGCGCACTCCGGAGGACCCCCGAACGCGACGTCTTGGTCGACGCGCGCGAGGTCGCTGATCTCGTCCAGAGAGTGCTCATCGGCAAACGCTGCGGTCACGACGATCTCGTTGCGGTTCTGTCCGGGCGCGTGCTCCATGACCCGAACGCCTCGTTGCTCGAAAGCGGACGTGAGCGCGTGATGAGCCTGTGCCGCGGTCGCGTCGTCGGCGAGCGCGTCCCCGTCGACGAAGGACAGCGCCGTTCCCAGATATTCGGGCACGAGGTCCACTTGGCGCTGTTCGAGAGCGGGCTCCATGATCTCGCGTGACGCGACCTCGTCCATCACCTCGGCATCGGTTCCGTGGCGGCGAAGGGTCTCGGCGTAGACCTCCGCGAGGATCGTGCTCTCCGAGAAATTGAACGCTCCAACGACCACGGCGTCCGAGCGCGTCGCCACGTCCCGTCCAAGCGGTCGGCTTGCGCACGCGCTTGCGAGCACCCCGGCGAGGCCTACGACAAGGACACCGAGCTCCGGCCTCGTCATGGACGCGACGGAGCGGCCGCGGACGCGCTCCCCGCCTCGACGCGCGCACGTCGCTCCTCGCTTCCCTTACGCCAGGTGAGGTACAGGAAGAGCCCGATCGGAATCGGAAGCAGGTATGTGAGCGCTCTGTAGACGAGGACTGCGGCCACGACGCCGGCTTCGTCTCCTCCCGCCGTGACCAGCGCGGCGGTGAGCCCCAGCTCGACGACTCCCAGCCCGCCCGGGGTGATCGGCAGCGCGGACACGAGTCGTACGAAGGCGAACGCCGCCAGCGC
>DATBND010000338.1:0-8346 GCA_036554505.1 Actinomycetota bacterium
CCCGCCCGAGACCTGATCCCGGCCGGGGCCTCCCGCGACACGATCGTTCCCGTCGTTGCCGAACAGCACGTCGTTCCCGGGGCCGCCGCACACCAGGTCGTTGCCGCCGACGCCGTCGACGGTGTCATCCCCGCCGAGCGACGCGATGACGTCGGCGCCGGCCGTGCCGCTGAGCTCGTCGTCAGCGGGCGTGCCGCGGATCGTGGCGACCTTCCCGAAGCACCGTGGCTTCGCAGCGAACGCGTTTGGCGCGAGGAGACCCAGCACGACGATCGCGGGCACCACCGCGCGTCGCATCGCTAGAAGTTGCGCCTGAAGTCCGCTACTGCTTGGGCCGCGGTGAAGACCGGGTGCACGCGTATCGATGCGGCGTTCGAGCACTGCGTCGGGAGCTCGACGTTGGCGCAGATGTCGTTCCCGCCGCCTCCGCCGTTTGCCTGATCTCCATCGGCACCGCCGTCGATCTCGTCCTTGCCGAGACCGCCTTCGATCTTGTCCGCGCCGGCATCCCCGAAGATGTAGTTGTCGGCATCGTTGCCCGTGAGCGTGTCGGCGAAGACCGAGCCGTAGAGGCCCTCGAGGCCTCCGAGGGTGTCGTTGCCCTCGCCCGTAGCCGTTCCCGAGGCAAGGTTGGCGGTGACCGCGGCGAACGAGGTCGAGAAGTCTGCGAGATCGTAGTTGCCGTCGCCACCGGTCAGCGTGTCGTTGCCGCTCCCACCCTGCAGCCAGTCGTCGCCCCCGCCACCGTCCAGCGTGTCGTTGCCGAAGTCGCCGCCGAGGAAGTTGGCGCGGTTGTCACCGATCAGGGTGTCGTTGCCGGAGATGCTCCCGAACAATCCCTCGACGTCGTTGGCGAGCGTGTCGTCGCCCTCGCCCTGAGCGGTTCCGGAGGTCAGGTTCGCCTGGACGTCGCCCGGCGCGAACCAGTAGATCGCGTAGTCGAAGTCGCCTCCGCCCCTGACCTCGTCGACGCCCCCCGAAGGAACGAGGAAGTTGCTCTGCGAGCTTCCCCGTATCTGGTCGTCGAACTGGGATCCCCAGACCGCCTCCATGCTCTGGAAGTTGTCGGTGCCCTGGCCCGTCGCGGTGCCGTTGCCGAGGTCGACGTCGACGCCGACCGTGGACGTCTCGGACTCGGCCTCCTTGTTCTGGAACGAGACCATGTCGAAACCGTCGCCGCCGTCCATGGTGTCGTCTCCGTCACCGCCGTCGATGATGTCGGTCTGATCGCCGTCGTCGTTAGCCGTCGTCGGTCCGCCGACCACGGTGTCGTTCCCCGCGCCGGCCAGGATGAGGTTGGTCGTCGAGGTGCCGAGGATCGTGTCGTCGAAGTCCGACCCGCTCACGTTCCTGACGTTGGAGAACGTGTCCGTTCCTTCGCCGGTCGAGCGCTGCGCGCCGACGTCGACGTTGACGGCCGTGGTCGAGAAGATGTACCCGATCCAGTTGCTGCCCCCGTTCCCGTTGTAGGTGTCCGTCCCCGGGCCTGGATACGCGCTGTCGTCGCCCGGGCCGCCGCTGATCTTGTCGTTGCCGGCGTCGGCCGAGACACTGTCGCCGCCCCCGCCCAGACAGATGAGGTCGTTGCCGGCTCCCGCGAAGACGAAGTCGTCACCGCCCTTGGCTACGATCACGTCGGCGCGCTTGGTCCCCAGGATCGTGTCGTCATCCGCGGTCCCGACCTTCGTCGCCGTCTTCCCCAAGCACTTGGGCTTCTTGGCCGCCGAGGCGGGCGGTGCAACCAATACGAGCGAGCCGGCGGCAACGACCGCGGCGAGTCCGGCGGAGAGAGATCTCTTCGTCTTCAGGGGATGCCTCCTAGTTGACGTCCGACTGAGTGTGAGTTGGCACTGGAGGGGGGTCAAGCCCTCGTGCGTCGTTTGCCCGAAATCTTCAATGTCGGACATCCGACAATTTGAGTAACGATGATACGGGGGGCAAGGTTGCACGAGGCCGCTGGGACCTACGTAAAGGACGCAAAGCGCGCGCCCGGCGCCGACTAACCTCGGTCTCGTGAGCTCACACCTCGACTTGCTTCTGCGTGCGCGCGACGACGTTGCCGGCACCGGTGCGGCGCGCGTCGTCGCGATCGACGGCAGGTCGGTCGCGCGCAGCGCGCTGCTCGGCGCGTTCGTCGCGGAGCTAGACGACGAGCTCGTCCTACGCCGGCGATTCTCCCGGCACACGTCCTCGCTGGGGCTCGGGCCCCTTGCCGAGGTGGTGGCCGGGGTCATGCGAGCGGGCGGGGGGAACGACATCGGACGAGCCGGCACGGCCGACCCGTGGGCCCGCCCGGCGCTCGACGATCTGCTCTGCCGGTCCACAGAGGCGCGCGAGCTGGGCGAGATCTACTCCGCCGTAGCGCAGCTCGTAGCGGCGCGCACCGGCCCGCCGCTCGTCATCGCGCTCGACGACGTGCACCACGCGGGTCACGGGTTCCTGAATTTCGTCTCGTACCTCATGGCCTATCCAGGCGCGCGCGTCCTGATGGTCTGCGCGGCGGATCCGGGGTTCGCGGAGGACGCGGTGCCCGGCGGAGACGTCGTCGTGCTCGACCAGCCCGAGGACGGTGTCGACCTCGATCTCGATCACGTCGCGCACCGAGACGTGCTGGACCTCGTCGCGGTCGCGGGCGCCGACGTGACGATCGAGACAGTGGCCCGTGCTCTGGGGACATCAGAGGACCATGCGCTCAACGCCGTCGCGGAGCTCGCCGAACGCGGCCTCCTCACGCGCGACGCCGGCGAGCCGTTCTCGTGCCCGGAGGCGATCGCGCGCGCGTGCTACGACGCGCTCGAAGCCGGAGCACGCCCGTCCGTCCACGAGACCGTTGCGCGGGCCCTGGCCGAGGGCTTCACGGGACGGACGCGCCCGGAGCTGGTGGGGGCGCACTTCGAGCTCGCCGGAGCGCGGGCCGAGGCGGCCGAGCACCTCGGGCGGGCCGGGCACCTGTCGTTGCAGCGCGGCGACATGCCCTCGGCAGCGGACCTGCTCACGCGCGCCGCGCGCCTCTTGTCGCCCGGCGATCCGGAGCGACTGAAGGCGACCGCGGCCTCACTGGACGCGTTGCTGACGATCGGCCGTGCCGGACGAGTGGGGGACATGGCCCGCGCGGCCCGGGCTGAGGCGCGCGACGCGGGAGACCACTGCATGGGAGCCCGGTTCGGACTGTGGGATGCGTTGATGGGGGGAGTCGATCCTGGGCGCCTCGGCCCGATGCTCGACTCGCTGGAGAGCGCGCTCGCGTCGTGCGACGACCCGCTGGGACGCGCTCAAGCCGCGGAGGCGCGCGGCCATCTCCTGTGGGATGCCGGCGAGTGGCGGGGGAGCGTGGACGCCATGGACGTCGCGCTCGATCATGCGCGCAGTGCGGGCGATCGCCCGACCCTGTCGCGCATCCTCGTGTGGGTGTTGTCGCACGCGTTATGGGGGCGGGAGCCCGCGCACGCCGCCATTGCACGCGGCGAGGCGCTCGACTGGACGGCGTCGTGGAGCGCGCTCGTCGAGATCAAGCGCGCGGCCGTCCTCGCCGTCCTGCACGCCGCGACAGGAGAGGCGAACGCCGCGCGCGAGCACCTGCACCGCGCCGCGCGCATCCAGGAGCGCGTAGGGCAACCCCCGTTCGTCGCGCGCATCCCTCACGCGGCGGCGTGGATGGCGCTGCTCGCCGACGACGCGAGCGCGGCCGAGGACGCGCTCAGGCCCGACTTCGACGACCTCCTTGCATATGGACATCCGGCCGCTCTGGAGGGCGGCGTCCTCCTCGCCCGGGCGCTCGTGATCCAGGGGCGTGCGCCGGAGGCCCTGGAGATCGCGCGCACGTGCGGGCGCGTGGCGGAGGCCGCTCCGGCCGACGAGCTCGGCCCGACGCGCGGAGAGATCGCAGCGATCGAGGCGCGCGCCGCCGCCCGCGGGGGAAGGGGCGACGTCGACCTCGAATCGGCGTCGAGGGATCTCCCGCCGGAGAACCGGCCCCTCCAACGGGGCGACACCCTCTTGGACCTCGCCGACGCCGCCACCGCAACGGGCGATGCAGAGCGAGCGCGTGAACTTTGTGAGCTCGCTCTCGTGCTCTACGACGGCAAGGGAGCGAGCGCGTGCGCAGCGCGAGCGCGAAAAGCACTTGCGGACCTAGTGCCGTAGGTGTAATCAATCTGACAGACCTGGTGTCGGCTAGTTGACTGCTCGCGGAACTTCGTTCGTGTTCATCTTCGTACGTCAGGTTGTACGGCTCCGAATGAGTGAGGAAGGGGTGGGAGAACAAACCGAGCGGAGCCGGTCAAAGCAGGCACTAGGCAGGTAAAGGCAGCAGCGACCGCACGACAAAGGAGAGAGAGTTGGCAGAGGAGAGGGACCAGCAAGGACAGCAGGAGTTCAACCAGAAGGTCGTCGAGAAGATCAACAGCGACCCGGACTTCCTCGGGCATCTTCTCGAGAACCCGCAGGAGACCCTCGAGAGCTCGGGCCTGGCCGACGCGGCCAAGGGCCTGGAGGAGCAGGAGGGCGAGGCCGAAGAGGGCCAGGAGGAAGTGGCGGGTCACCGGTACCACAACTACGTGACCTACTACTGGACCTGCCGGTGGATCATCTACCCCTACAGGTACCACCGCCGCTAGAACGCTTTAAAGGGAGGGCTCGTCGAACACCGCAGCGAGGGTTTCGACGAGCCCTCCTTCGCGTCCGGCCTCGGCCGGACGGCAGACTTCGCGTCTGGGCTCGGCCGGCTTCTGGCCGGAGCAGCGGACGTCATCGCCGATCCCAACGGGATCTGGCTCTACGTCGACTTTCCCTCCGAGCTCCCTGCGCGGGGATGGAAGCTCCACGTCAGCGCGACGCCGTGGAACGCCGAGGAGGTCCTCGACCGGTGCGTGCCCGTGCTGGCGGCCGAGCGGGTCACGTTCAAGATCGCGGCCTCGCCCGAGCGCGTCGCCGAGCTGAATCAGGGGATCGGAGGGATCGGCCAGGCCGGCAAGTTCCTGACCGCGTACCCCCAGGACGCCGAACAGGCCGTTCGCGTCGCGACTGCGCTGGACGGCGCCACGAAAGACATGCGGGGGCCGCGCGTGCTCACCGATCGCGCGTTGTCGCCGTCGAGCCTCGTGCACTACAGATTTTCCGACTACGTGCTGCGCGCCGAGGACGAGCCCGTGCGCGAGGCCGAGCGCGAGACGCCCGACGACCCGTTCGTCGCGGCGGGGATCGTGCCCGAGCCGAAGACGAAGTTGATCGCGGGGCGCTACCTGATCACCGCCAACCTGCACCGATCGATCCGCGGCGCGGTCCATCTGGCGGTCGATGCGATCGAGCGGCGCACGTGCGTCTTGAAAAGAGCGTGGCGCGACGCCGCCTTCATGCCCGACGGAACCGACGCGCGCGACAGGTTGCGCGTCGAGGCCGAGACACTGCGGAGCCTGCAGCCGGACGACCATTTCCCGCTCGTATGGGACGTGGTCGAGGACGACGACGACCTCTTCATGGTCATGGAGCACGTCCAGGGCCGTCCGTTCGCACAGGTGGCGCGCGGACGCCACGCGGACGGCGCTCCGCCCGGAACGGCCGAGATAGCCACGTGGGGGATCGAGCTCGCCGCCGCGCTCGAGAGGATCCACGCGCGTGGGCTCGTGCACCGCGATCTGAACCCCGGGAACGTCATCGTCGGGGACGACGGGTCGATCCATGTCGTCGACTTCGAGCTGGCGCAGAGGCAGGGCGCGCGCCCGGAGGGCTACGGTGCCGGCACCGCCGGCTACATGTCGCCCGGACAGGCGGCGAGCGAGCCTGCGAAGGTGCAGGACGACCTCTTCGGCCTGGGCGCGCTCCTGTACCTCGCTGCGACCGGAGACGACCCGCCGCCAGACGTCGGGGACGGATCCAGCGTGGACGCACCACGCCCTCTTGCAGAGGTCATCGCGGCGTGCTTGAGCTTCGACGACGAGCGCGCGCTCGATGCGGCAAGGATACGGATGGATCTGGAAAGGGCCTTGCGCGGCTAGCTAGGTCTTCGGTGATAATCCCGAAGCCGCTCAGTACGCCACGCCGGGATCGTCGAGACGATCGCGGGGGTAGGGAGTGCTGACTCACACGAGGGAGATATGGCGACCAAGTCGACCAAGTCACGAGCGAAGCCCCCGAAGGTTCGGTGGGAAGAGCACACCGGCAGAAAAGTCACGATCCACGCGGCCGCCGGCTCGCTCGCGGCGCAAGCCGCAGCCGGTTATCTGAAGCCCGCAGACGGCATCGTCGGCGAGCTCGAGAGCCTCCTCGGCACCGCGAAGGCGGATGCCACCACCGTCGACGTCTACCTGATCGATCCACTGCCCGAGGTGCCGTCCGCGCTCACCGACGGAGCTGGTCTGGGCACGGAGCTCACCGACGCGCCGGAGAACGCACTGCAGGGCGCGGGGGAGCACGGCGTCCTGCATCTCGTCGGCGGCGCGCAGGAATCGCCCGGCGCGCTCGGCCCCGGCATCGCAGAGTTCGTCATCCGCAAATGGTTCGGCCCCGGGGCCGCGTCCGCCGGGATCCTGATCGAGGGGCTCGGCGCGCTCGCCGCGGCGCGATCGGGTGCCGGCGCGTCGGTGGACGACGCGAACGAGTGGGTGCGCTCGGAGCTTGCCGCGGGACGAGCGGTCTCGATAATCGGCGGCGACGAGCCGGACGACGTCATGACCGAGACTCCGGAGGCGGCGGCCGAAGGCCCGGCCGAGGAGGCGCCCCCTCCGCCCATGGCGGACGCGGACACCGACGTCGAGCTGATCGAAGGGCCCGAGGAGGCATGGGCTCCCGGCGGCGCCAGCGGCCCTCCGCCGCCCGCGGCGGCCGCGTCGTTCATGCAGTACCTGATCACCTCGAGCGACCCGGGATCGGTGCGCGCGTTCTTCGAGGCGTACACGCCCGAGCGGCGCGACGAAGCGTCGCTCAAGGCGTTCCGTCAGCCGCTTCCGGCCCTCGAGGAGCAATGGCGCAACAGCCTCGGGGGACAGAAGGCTCCGTCGACGTTCACGTTCTTCAAGTTCCTCACGCCGCTGCTGAAACCGCACGCGATCCGCTACTTCGAGACGCTCGCGTACATGGTCCTGGCCGGCGCGTTCGCCGTCGCGCTCCCGCTCGTGAGCGGGTGTGTGGTGACCGCGCTCTCCGAATCCAACAACCCGGATTTCGAAGCGGGGGGACTGTGCGGGGCCGTCGCGCCCTCCTTGACGACCGGCCGGCTGCTCGCGATCGCGCTCATCCTCGTCGTTGCCTACCTCCTGGAGAGCGGTGTCGAGATCCGGCGCGCGTACGTCGAGGCCAAGCTCTACAACCAGATCGGCCTCACGCTGCGCGAGCGCATGTTCGCCCACCTCTTACGCCTGCCGCAGAAGTTCTACGCGCAGGCGCGTGTAGGCGACATCGCGTCGCGTCTGTCGAACGACCTCGACACCCTGCAAGCCGGTGTGCAGCAGATCTTCTCCGGAGGGGTGTTCCTGCTGCTCGTCTCCCTCATGGCGGCGATAACGGCTCTGCTGAAGAGCTGGATGGTCGGCCTGATCATCTTGTTGATCGTGCCCGTGTTCGTCATCACGAACCGCGTGCTGGGCAAACGCATCGCCCAGAAGAGCTACGAGATCTCCGAGCTGGTGGGCCAGTCCGCAGCGATCCTCCAGGAGACGCTGTCGGCGCAGCAGGTGGTCAAGGCGTTCGGCCTCGAGCGGCGCGTGATGGACACCTATCTCGGGCGCTTGAAGGCCATGGTGCGATCGGCGATCTCGCTGATGCTCACGGGGCATCTCTACGAGGGAACGATCACGTTCGCGACGACCCTCGCGCAGCTCCTCGTGCTGATCGTCGGAAGCCTGCTCGTGATCAACGGGACGATCGACGACCCGGGCACGCTGGTGACGTTGTTCCTGCTGCTGCCGTCGATCATCGGCCCCCTCAAGCAGCTCGCCGACATGGGCGAGGTCGTGCAGACCGCGTCCGGGTCGATGCAGCGCGCCAACCAGATCCTCGACGAGCCCGTAGACATCGAGGACAAGGCCGATGCGATCGACCTTCCTCCGATCAGGAACGAGATCAAGTTCGAGGACGTGCGCTTCGGATACGACTCGGACCGGGTGATCCTGCAGGGCCTAAACCTCACGATCCCCCATGGGACCAACCTTGCAGTGGTGGGGCCGTCGGGCTCGGGCAAGAGCACGGTGGTCAATCTCTTGCTTCGCTTCTGGGACCCCGACGACGGTCGCGTCACGGTCGACGGGCACGACATCAAGGACATCAAGATCGGCTCGTTGCGCGACCCCGCGATCCTGATCTTCGACGAGGCCACGAGCGCGCTCGACGCGCGTACCGAGGCCGAGATCAGGG
>DATBND010000001.1:0-2193 GCA_036554505.1 Actinomycetota bacterium
GTGCGGGGTGATCTCGTTACGAAACGACTTCCCCTGCTGGGCGATCCCGAACGGGATCTTCTTGCGAGAGGTCTGCTGGACGGTGAGGAAGTCGACGAACATCCCCTGCGCGGTCTCGGGGCGGAGGTAGACGACGTGAGCCGAGTCCTCGACGGGGCCCATATGCGTCTTGAACATCAGGTTGAACTGGCGCGCGTCCGTCCACGCCGGAGCGTTCCCGCAGTCGGGGCAGTTCTTCGACAGGTCGATATGGTCGGCGCGGAAGCGATGGTGGCAGTTCGTGCACTCGACCAACGGATCGGTGAACGTCTCGACGTGGCCCGATGCCTCCCACACCTTGGGCGCCATCAGGATCGAGCTCTCGAGACCTACGACGTCGTCCCGCAGGTGGACCATCGCGCGCCACCACTCGTTTTTTACGTTGCGCTTCAGCTCGATCCCGAGCGGCCCCCAGTCCCACGCCGAGCGCAGGCCGCCGTAGATCTCGCTGGACTGGAAGACGATGCCCCTGCGCTTGCAGAGGTTGACGATGGTGTCGATCGTGACGTCGGGCATCGCTCGATGATAGATGCCAGCCTACGGACCGCCTTTACGCCTCGCATCCCGGCGACCTTTGGACCTGAGCGGACCGAAAACGTCTCCTCGGGCCCAAAAGTCGGAGGAAAGAGCTAGACCTTGAAGCGGCCCTTCAGCACCTTCGACTTGAACGGCCCGCTCGCCGCACGGACGTAGACCGTGTGGGGGCCGCGCCGCAGCCCGGCTACCTTGATCTTCTTCGTCCAGCCCTTCTTCGGGTACTTCACGAGCTTCGCCTTGAGCGGCTTCTTGAAGGACTTGTCGTCGATCGAGATCTGGACCTTTCCGACGGGCTTTCGGGCCGCGCCCATCTTCCACACCGTCGAGAACGACCCGTCGCGCTGGTCCATGAACGTCTCGCCCGCCGGGCCGGCCGCGGTCGTGTGCACGAAGAAGCTCACGCGATCGAAGCGCGTCTTGGGCTTCGGGTCTCCGAACACCGACGGCGGAACCGCGAGCTGGATCGAGCCCGGCTTCTCGCCTTCACTCGGCGTGTAGGTGAACGGGACCTGCTGAGTGCGGCTCGGCAGAGGCGCATAGTCGAGCACCTTCGGCACGCCGGTCTGGTTCGTAACGCCCGTGCCCGGTGTTCCCGCGTACGCGATCCCCTGCCCCACGGCCTCGAACTGCGCGAAGTACACGTTCTCGCCGATCCAGAACAGTGTCTGGTAGACGACCGTCTTGCCTCCGGCCGCGGCCGCGACCTCCTCGACCGCGGGAAGGTTCGCGATGCGGAAGTCGACCAGCACGCTCTGGTCGTCGGCCTTCGATTGACTGAGCCACGCTTGTTTCAGGTCGAGAACCGGGTTGTTGTCGCACGGGCAGCCCTCACCGTGGCGCGGATCGCCCGCATCACCCTTCTTGTCGGTGACCCAGTTGCCCGGGCTCATCCTGTGCGTTCCCTTCACCGTCAGCACGCCGTTCTTCACCGACGCGCTCTTGACCTTCGGCTTCGGGAGCCGAGGCCCGACGTTCCCAACCTTCTTGTAGAGGCTCGGCCCGCTGATCTGTTTCGTGTTGACGATGAAGGCGCCGCCCGCCTCGGGATCCTGGCTCGCGGTCACCTGATGGTTCGTGTCGTTGAACGAAACCCACAGCATCCCCTGCGGGTCGATGTCGGCCGTGAAGTCGTCGAGCATGTTGCGGTCCTCGGCCTGGCCCGCGGTGCACGCGATCCCCGAGAGGCAGATCTCGTTGTCGTGATTGACGCGATCGCTCGCCTGGACGACCTTGAACTTCGGCTTCTTGCTGAGCGCGTTGAGGCTCTGGCCCGCGTAGGCGTACCACGGACCGTTGTTGGCCGGCGGGGGGGCAGGGTTCTTCGTGCCGTAGAACACGACCCACACGCGACCCGGGTCGCCCGCGACGACCCACGGGAAGACGGTCGTCTTGATCGACGGCGGATTGACGACGATGGGATCGCTCCACGTCCTGCCCTGGTCCGTCGAGACCGCCATGAAGGTGCTGCGAGGCTCTCCGGAGTCCGACCACACGACGTAGATGTTGCCGGCGGTGTCGACGTCGAGGATCGTAAAGAGGGTTCCGACATTGCCCTTGCCCTGAGCGGCCTTGACGGGCTTGAAGTCGTTCGCGTCCGGACCGCTCGAGGCGACCATC
>DATBND010000023.1:0-4374 GCA_036554505.1 Actinomycetota bacterium
CGTCCGGGATCGGGAGTTCGTCGGGGCGGTGGACCGTTGGTTCGTGACGTCGGCGCGCGGCGGCTCCCCTCCGGCCGCAGCCTCGCCTCCGGCGTTTGCCCCCGTTCGGCTGCGCGGCCTCGCGCTGGCCAATCGGGTGGCGGTCGCGGCGCGGCCGGCCTACGTGTCGGAGCCAGGACGGCCGGCGGTGGAAGGCCTGGTCGCGGCGGCCGGTACCGGGGCCGGCCTCGTGTTCACGGAGACGGTCGCCGTCTCGCTCGCGGCGCGCGCGACTCCTGCCGATCCGGCGCTGTGCTCGGACGAGGACGAGAGCGCGTGGGCGCGCGGTCTCGCGACCGTGCGCGCCGGACCGGCTATCGGGATCGCGCTGTCGCTGGGGCATGCGGGGGCGCGCGGGGCGACGCGACCGCGCGACAGCGTCGCCGATGCGCCCGCGGCGCAGAGGTGGCCGCTCGTCGCCGCGTCTCCGCTCCCGTACGGGCGCCGCGCGCCCGTCCCCGAGGAGCTCACCACCACCGGCATGGCCGCGGTCACGGCCGACTTCGTGGCGGCTGCCGGCCGCGCCGCGCGCGCGGGCTTCGATCTCCTCGAGCTCCACATGGGCCACGGCTATCTCCTGTCGTCGTTCCTCTCGCCTCTCACCAATCAGAGGACCGACACCTACGGAGACTCGCTCGAGAACCGCCTTCGCTTCCCCCTCGAGCTGGTCAAGGCCGTGCACGCGGCGTGGCCCGACGACCGGCCTCTCGGTGTCCTCCTGAACGCGAGTGACTGGGCGCGCGGCGGGAGCTCACTCACCGACGCGGTCGAGGCGGCGCGCGCTCTTCGGGACCGGGGCTGTGACGTGGTCAGGGTCGTGGCCGGTCAGACGATCGCTCGTCACCGGCCGCGTTACGACCCTTACTGGCTGACTCATTACGCGGACACGATCCGCAACGAGGCCGGGGTCGCGGTCATAGCCACAGGCGACCTGACGACGGTGGACGACGTCAACACGGTCGTCGCAGGAGGCCGGGCCGATCTGTGCTTGCTCCGGTTGTAGGAGGCTCGTTCGCAGCCGTAACCCCCGGGAACGATCGAGCGCTGTATGCATCGACAGCGGGATCACCCCCGCGATCGTCTCGACGATCGCGGCGTAGCAGATCACCCCCGCGATCGTCTCGACGATCGCGGCGTAGCAGAAAGGGGAGAATGCAGCGTGAAGCGATCCATAGCCGTAGGGGTCCTGTTCGTAGTCGCCACGTCCATCGCAGTCATGCCCGGCGCGTCCGCCAAAGACGGAGACGTGCGCAAGTCGGGCAGCTGCAGTGACTCGAGCACGTGGAAGCTGAAGCTGAGCGAGGAGAACTCGAAGATCGAAGTCGAGTTCGAGGTCGACCAGAACGTCACGGGCGACGACTGGAAGGTCGTCCTGAAGAAGGACGGCGACGTCTTCTTTCGCGGGACCAGGACGACGGGAGGCCGCAGCGGCAGCTTCGAAGTCCGCAAGCTAGTGGGCGACGGCAGCGGCACCGAGAAGATCATGGGTCACGCGACGAACGTCGACACGGACGAGCTGTGCCACGGAAGGGCCAAGTGGTAGCGCGCTAGCCGGCTGCCATCAATCCAACGCCGGTAACGACCAGCACGAGGCCGACGAACTGGCCGCCTGACATCCGCTCGCGCAACACGATGCGCGCGAGCAGCACGGTACTGGCCGGATAGAGGGACGTCGCGACCGCGACGAGAGACAGCAAGCCGGTGCGACTTGCCAGCAGATAGAGGACGTTGGCGGCGACGTCGAGCACTCCCGCGAGGAGGATGGGTCCCCACGTCCCGGCCGGCGGCCGCAAGCTGTTGCGCGCGACCAACCCCGCCAGCGCGACGAGCGTTATCGACGACGCCTTCGATCCGACGAGGGGCCACATGCCCGCGCCGTCTCCGGTCTTGGCCAGGAATATGAAGAAGCATCCGAAGCCCAGACCGGCGAGCAGCGCGTCCTTGATGCCGGGTTGGGCGAGGCCCGTGATGCGACGCGCCGTCCCGCCGTCTTCTTCCCGCGGCGCGGCGACGAGCGCGACCGCGACCAGGGCGATCACCACGCCCACGAGTGCCAGAGCTCCGGGCTTCTCCCCGCTGAGCAGGCCGTAGAGCACCGGGATGATCGCGGCCTCGACCGCGGTCACCGGGGCGACGACGCTCATGCGTGCCTTCGCGAGCCCGCGGTAGAGAAAGGCGACGCCTCCTCCGCCTCCGACGCCGGCGACCACGCCCCACCAGAACGCCTCCTTCGTGGGGCCGGCCGCCTCGAACGGCAGGATCGTCGCGAGGACCATCAACCCCGCGAGCTGCGAGACGAACACGACGCAGATGGCGTTCACGCGGCGCGCGACGAGCCCGCCCGCGAAGTCGGCCGCCCCGTACGTGGCCGCCGCGGCCAGCCCCAGGAGTAGCGCCATCGATTCGGCTTCCCTTCGTGGATGAAGCGCGCAGGATAAGACTTGCTAGTCGACGATCCGTCCGTCGTCGATGTGAACGATCCTGCTCGCGAACTCGGAGACCTCGTGACTGTGCGTCGCGACCAGGCAGCCTGTCCCTTCTCCCGCGGCGACGTTCAACGCAGAGATGACGCGCGCCGCCCAGGTCGCATCCTGGTGACCGGTGGGCTCGTCGATCAACAAGACGTCCGGCTCGAGCACGAGAGCCCGCGCAAGCGCCGCGCGCTGCTGCTCGCCCAGCGACGTCTCGGCGGGCGTGCGATCTGCCAGAGCGCGCAGGCCGAGGTGTCCGAGTAACTGGTCGACGCGCTCGGCGGACTCGTCCCGCGTCCCCGCGAGCCGCGCGGGCAGCTCGACGTTGCCTCGCACGCTGAGCTCCTCGATGAGCCCGAGGCTCTGCGGGAGGATCGCGAGCTCGCGCCACGGCACGGGCCCGCCACCCTCCCTCAGCGTCCATTCGATCGTGCCGGTGTCGGGCGCCTCCCATCCCGCGAGCGCGTTCAAGAGGGTCGACTTCCCCGAGCCGGACCGGCCCGTGAGTGCGACGAGCTCACCGGGGGCCAGCACGAGATCGACACCGGCGAGCGCGTGCACGGTCTCGGACCCTCGCCGGTAAGACTTCTCGAGGCCGATCGCGCGCAACACGGGCGCGGTCACGATCCCCGCCTCAATAGGGCGCGCGGGGATGTGTGCCCGTGCTCTATCTCGACCGTGTGATGAGCGATCTCGGCGACCTTCAAGTCGTGGGTCGCGAGGACGAACGCGGTTCCGTCGCGCGCGAGGTCGCGCACGCTCTCGAGGAGACCCTCCGAGGAGCCGTCGTCGAGCTCCGCGGTGGGCTCGTCGGCGAGGACCACCGACGCGCCGCTGACGAGCACCTGTGCGAATGCGGCGCGTTGCTGCTCGCCTCCCGAGAGCTGATGCGGCAGGTGGTCGGCGCGCTCGCCGATCGCCAGCCGATCCAGGACCTCGCGAATGGCGCCGGGGGTGACGCCGGCTTGCCGGCCGGCCATCTGGAGATGCTCCGACACCGTGAGATACGAGACGAAGTTGTCCGCCGGCTTCTGGAACACGTATCCCACGAGGTTCCGGAGTCGAATGCGCAGAGCGCGGCGGGACAGCCTCGACAGCTCCAACTCGCCGACGTGTGCGGAGCCCCCTTGGGCGCGGTCGAGCCCGGCCAGCACGCGCAGCAGTGACGACTTGCCGCTGCCGGACGGGCCGACGACCGCGGTTACCGCGGCCGACGGGAAGTCGGCGGAGACCCCGTCGAGGGCCACGACCTCGGCGCTCTCGGTCCGGTAGACGCGGATCAGGTCGCGGCAGCGCGCCGCCAGGCGATCAGCCATCGGCTCGAAGCACCTCCGCGACGTCGGCGCGCTCGGCGGTCCTGTGAGCGCGTGCCGCTCCCACCGAGGTCGCGAGGACGACGATCACCGTGGCGGGGACCGTCGCCGCGAACGGGACCCTCAACAAGGGCTCCGGCGGGACGTTCGGAAGGAGATCGACGTACGGGTAGACGAGTCGAGCGGCCACGCCCCCGAGGACGAGCCCCGTAGCCAGCGCGAGGGCCAGCATGCACCCGAGCTCGATCACGAGCGCGGCAAAGTGAGCCTTGCGCCTCAGCCCCATACGGCGAGCGAGCGCGTACGACAGAGCGCGCGGGCGTTGCCGGGATTGGATATAGAGAACCGTGCCGACGAGGACCAGCAATGCCGCGAGACTCCCGAGGGCCTCGAGGAACCGAAAGGTGCGCGACACCGCGACGAAGGCCGGGTTGCGCAAGACGGATTCGGCCGAGAACGAGTCGTCGGGGCCGAAGCCGAGGTCGGCGAGTGATGCCGTGATCCCGCCGGTGTCACCTTTGATCCACAGGCTCGCTATCGCGCCGGCGGCC